>CALMAD010000463.1 GCA_937859105.1 uncultured Propionibacteriaceae bacterium | reverse complement strand
GGGTGGGGGCGGCCCTCGCCCGCGGGAGCGGCCTTACTGCTGCGGCGGCTCGGCGGGGGCGCCGCCCGCCTCGTCGCCCAGCTGGGCGTCGGCCGCCTGCTGAGCCTGGTCGACCTGGTCGGCGAACTTGCCGCCGGTGCGCTGGTCGACGGCGTCGCCGACCTTCTCGATGCCCTGATCGGTCTCGGCTTCGTGGCCCCGCGAAAGATCCTTGGCCTGATCGAAGATCCCCATTGCTGGTTCCTTTCTCCATCGGTTACCGGGAGTTCCGGCCACGCCCCTGTATACCCAAGCCCGCGCGACGATCGAAAGGGTGGGCTGCGGCACAATGGCGCTTGTGACCGAACCGATACTGGCACTCAACGGGCCGACGGCTAGCGGGAAGAGTTCGCTGGCCGTCCGCGTCGCCCTGTTGTTGCGCCACCGGGGAGCGGCCGCGGAGGTCGTGAACGTCGACTCGATGCTCGTCTACCGGGGCATGGATATCGGGACGGCCAAGCCGACGTCGACTGAGCGCGCGGGCGTCCCGCACCACCTCATCGACATCCTCGACGTCCGGCAGAAGGCGTCTGTCGCCGAGCTACAAACGCTCGCGCGCGACGCCATCGCGGACTGTCGGGGCCGCGGAGTCCTGCCGATCGTCGTCGGCGGGTCCGCCCTCTACATGCGCGCCGTGCTCGACCGCTTCGAGTTCCCGGGCACCGATCCCGCGGTCCGCGCGCGGTGGGAAGCCGAGCTCGAGCGCCTCGGGTCCGTGGGGCTCCACGCCGAGCTGCGGTCGCGGTCACCCGAGGCTGCCGACCAGATCCAGCCGGGCAACGGCCGCAGGATCGTCCGGGCGCTCGAGGTGATCGAGCTCACCGGTAGCTTCGCGCCCCAGCTGCCCGCCTGGACCTACGCGCTCGACGGCGTGACCCAATGGGGCCTCGACCTTCCCCGAGACGAGCTCGACGCCCGCATCGACGCCCGAGTCGACGCGATGTGGGCGGCGGGCTTCGTCGACGAGGTGCGCGGGCTCGCCGACCGAGGTCTGCGGGAGGGGCGTACGGCGTCCCGGGCCCTGGGCTACCGCCAGATCTTGCAGTACCTGGACGGACACCTGACCGAGGAGGAGGCCCGCGAGGCCACCAAGCGCGGCACCCGTCGCTTCGCCCGCAAGCAACTCGGGTGGTTCCGGCGGGACGCGCGGATCCGGTGGCGCCCGAGCGGGGCGTCGGGGGTCGCCGAAGAGATCGTGGACAGCCTGACCCGCGGGGGCGGCTGACGGGGCCTCGCCCGCCGAGGCGCGACGGGTGCGGGCCCCGCTCCCTTGGAGGGCTGTGGGAGAATGACCGTCATGCTTTCTTTCGCGAAGGGTCACGGCACGCTGAACGACTTCGTGCTGCTGGTCGACCGCGACAACGAGCGGGGGCTCACCGACGACGAGGTGCGGTTCCTGTGCGATCGGCGCGCCGCCATCGGTGGCGATGGGCTGCTGCGCGTCGTGCGGGCGCACCACGTGCCCGAGTGGAGGGGCGACCCCGACCTCTGGTTCATGGACTACCGCAACGCCGACGGCTCGATCGCCGAGATGTGCGGCAACGGCGTCCGGGTGTTCTGCACCTATCTCAAGCAGCAAGGGCTCGTGCGGGCCTCCGCGACGTCCGTCGACGTCGCCACCCGCGCTGGCCTGCGCCGGGGAGAGTACCTGCCCGACGGGCAGATTCGCGTGTGGATGGGCCGCCCCTCGGTCGCGGACGCCGACGTTCCCGTCGGCGTCGGTGCGCGCGAATACGCCGCCCGCCCGGTGGACGTGGGCAACCCGCACGCCGTCGCCCTGGTGGAGGCCGGCGTCCTCGACGACCTCGATCTGGAGCACGAGCCGAGCTTCCCCCACGACGTGTTTCCGCGCGGGGTCAATCGAGAGTTCGTCGAACAAGTCGCCTCCGACGTGCTGCGGATGCGCGTTTTCGAGCGTGGCGTGGGCGAGACCCTCTCGTGCGGCACCGGCACGGTCGCGGTCGCGGCTGCGGCGGCCCGCGCATCGGGGGCGACGGAGGCGTCCTACGAGGTGCGCGTTAGGGGAGGCGTGGTGCGCGTCGACCTGGCACACGGTGAGGCGTGGCTGACCGGCCCGGCGGTGATCGTGGCCCACGGCGAGGTCTCCCTGCCCACGACGAGGCGGAAGGATGAGGCCTGAATGACTGCCGTGCCCGAACGGGATCACGACCCCGACACGACCGACTACGACGGCGACCAGCTTGAGCTGGAGGAACGTCTCTCGCTGCGGCGCGTCGCCGGCATGTCGACGCAGTTGGCCGATGTCAGCGAGGTCGAGTACCGCGAGCTGCAACTGGAGCGGGTGGTGCTCGTCGGTGTCTGGACCGCCGGCTCCCAGGAGGACGCCGACAACTCGATGGCCGAACTGAAGCTGTTGGCCGAAACCGCGGGCTCTGAGGTGCTCGAGGCGCTCGTGCAGCGGCGCACCCACCCAGACCCGGCGACCTTCATCGGCCGCGGCAAGGTGGATGAGCTGCATGAGGTGGTCGTCGCGACGGGCGCGGACACCGTCATCGCCGACGGCGAGTTGGACCCGGCCCAGTTGCGCAACCTGGAGGATCGGCTGCAGATCAAGGTGATCGACCGCACCGCCCTCATCTTGGACATCTTCGCTCAGCACGCCCGGAGCGTGGAGGGCAAGGCCCAGGTCGAGCTCGCGCAGTTGCAGTACCTGCGGCAGCGCCTGCGCGGTTGGGGTGGCAACCTGTCCCGGCAGGCCGGCGGCCGGGCGGCCGGAGGCGCTGGGATCGGCGGTCGTGGGCCCGGTGAGACGAAGATCGAGACGGATCGCCGCCGGATCAAGACGCGCATTTCGATCTTGCGCAAGAAGCTGCGCGAGCTGGACGGGGTGCGCGACACCAAGCGTCAGGAACGGCGCCGCCATCAGGTGCCCTCCGTCGCCATCGTCGGGTACACCAACGCCGGGAAGTCGTCGTTGCTCAATCGGCTCACCGGGGCAGGCGTGCTGGTGGAGGACGCCCTCTTCGCGACGCTCGACCCGACGACGCGACGCACGCAGACCGCCGACGGGCGCGTCTTCACCCTCACCGACACCGTCGGGTTCGTGCGGCACCTGCCCCACGACCTCGTCGAGGCGTTCCGCTCCACGCTGGAGGAGTCCACCGAGGCCGATCTGCTCGTGCACGTGGTGGACGCCTCCGACCCCGACCCGGCCGGCCAGATCCGTGCGGTGCGCGACGTGCTGGCCGAGATCGGGGCGGGAAGCATCAGCGAGCAACTCGTCTTCAACAAGATCGACCTCGCGACGCCGGAAACGTTGACCACGCTGCGCACCTTGGACCCGCGTGCCGTCTTCACATCGGCACGCACCGGTGCCGGGGTGGAGGACCTGCGCGCACGCGTCGAGGAGCGGCTGCCGCGCCCCGAGGTCGAGGTGCGCGCGCTCGTGCCGTACGCCCGCCATGACCTGATCGACAAGATCCACCGGGCCGGGGAGTTTCTCACCACCGAACACACCGCCGAGGGCACCCGCGTCGTCGTCCGCGTGCACCCCGATCTCGCGGGCGAGCTTGAGGAGTACGCCGAATGACCGACCCCGCGGCGTTGCTGCCGCTGTGGCACCTCGCGCACGCGGCCGAGTGGGACGCCGCCAAAGCCTCCGGCGAATACCGCACGAGCACGCGCGGCCGGACGCTGGAGGAGGAGGGCTTCATCCACTGCAGCTACCCCCACCAGGTGGGCGGCGTGGCCACCGCGTTCTATGGCGACGACCCCGAGCCGCTCGTGGTGCTCGAGTTGGATCGGGACGTCCTGGCGGCTCACGGCACGCGCGTACGCGTCGAGGCCGTCGAGGGCGGCCAGCGCTTCCCTCATCTGTTCGGGCCGATCCCGGTGGACGCGGTCCGAGAGGTGCGGGCTGCCACGATGGTGGACGGACGCCTCGTGCTGGGGGACGCCGAACCCGCCAGGCCCCCGCTCGCGGAGGAACTGCACGAGGTGCTCGCCGAGCTGGCCTCCGACCCGGACCCGGACGGCCAGGACTGACTTCGTCGTCGGGCCGCCCTGAGGAAGGCCCCATCGTGGAAGTCCGGGTAGGACGAGGTCGGCGCAGCGCGGTGGTCATCGGTTTCTCCTTTCCTCTCCCACGATGGGCCGCTGCCCGCCGATCGGCGCAGTGCGAGTGTTGTCCGGATGTTGGCGACCGGAGCGCTTTCCAGTCCCCTCGACCCAGGACGCGGCCGAGCGCTGGTGCGGGTGAAGTACCGTGTCCCGGTGACGAAGACCGAAGCGATCCTGGGCGCCGCCGTCGAGGCCATCGGGGGCGCACCACGCGACGGTCAGCGAGCGATGGCGGAGGCCATTTCGACGGCCTTTGAGCGAGGCGACCATCTGCTCGTCCAGGCGGGCACAGGCACGGGCAAGTCCCTCGGCTATCTCGCGCCCGCCCTCGCCCACCTGGCCGAGAACCCCCAGAGCCGGGTCGTCGTCGCGACCGCGACGCTGGCGCTCCAGGCGCAGTTGGCGAACAGCGACATTCCGGCCGCGGTGAAGGCCGCGTCGACGGTGACCGGGCGCACGATCACGAGCGCGGTGCTCAAAGGGCGGTCCAACTACGTGTGCCTGCTTCGGGCCCGCGAGGGTCAGGACGGCGGCCAGTCGACCCTTCTCGGCGGGGGCGAACTCGCGGAACGGCTGCGGGAGAGTGCGGCCGACGCGACGTCCGTGTTGGGCGCCGAGGTCGTTGCGTTGCGCGAGTGGGCCGAGGAGGAGGCGTCCGACGGCGGTCTTGCCGACCGCGACGACGCGCCCACCCACACGCCGGCCGCATGGGCCCAGGTCTCCGTGCCGGTGCGCGAGTGCCTGGGCGCCGCCCAGTGCCCCTTCGGCGCGGAGTGTTTCGTCGAGCGCTCACGCGATATCGCCCGCGTCTCCCAGCTGGTCGTCACCAACCATGCGCTGCTCGCCATCGACGCGATGCACGGCGGGACGGCGTTGCCCGAGCACGATCTGCTGGTGATCGACGAGGCCCACGAACTGGTGTCCCGTGTGACAGGCGCGGCCTCGCACGAGTTGAGCCCGCAGCAGGTGGAGCGGGTCGCGAAGCGTTGCCTGCCGTGGCTCGACGACGATCTGGGGCTGGAGTTCCTGGAGACGGCCGACACACTGCGGAGCGCGTTGGACGCCGCGCCCGTCGAGCGCGTCACCGACCCCGACGGTGAGCTGGCGCTGACGTTGCAGCTGATTCGCGAAGTCAGCCGGCGGGCCGTGTCGGCGCTGGGCGGGGGCGACGACGACTCCGACAAGAAGCAGGCGTCCGCGGCGGCGAAGGAGGTTCTCGACGTCGCCGACCAGATGGCGTCCATGAAGCCGACGGATGTCGTCTGGGTGAGCGAGCGGGAGCGGTTCGGTCGATGGCTCGTGGTCGCTCCGCTCGATGTGGCGTTGCTGATGCGGGACAAGATCTTCGCCGAGACCCCCGCGGTGCTGACGTCGGCGACGCTGAAGCTGGGCGGTGAGTTCGAGACCGTGGCCAGGTCGGTGGGCCTGTGGCGCGACGAACGTCTGGACGGACGCGATGACGAACCGGACGAGGACGCCGTGGGCTGGCGCGCTCTCGACGTCGGGTCGCCTTTCGACTACTCCAGCCAGGGCATCCTCTACGTCGCCCGGCACCTGCCGCCGCCCGGTCGGGACGGCATCGGCGCCGAGGCGCTGGCGGAGGTGGCCGAGCTGTTGTGGGCGGCCGACGGGCGCACTCTCGGCCTGTTCGCCTCCCAGCGCAACGCGGAGGCGGCGGCCCGCCACTGTCGGGAGGAACTGCCCGACAAGACGATCCTCTGCCAGGGGGATGCGCAGTTGTCGGAGTTGACGCGGCGCTTCATCGCCGACCCGCAGGCCAGCCTCTTCGGCACCCTCTCGCTGTGGCAGGGGGTGGACGTCCCTGGCGACACGTGTCAGCTCGTCATCATCGACAAGATCCCGTTCCCGCGCCCCGACGAACCGCTGCTGCAGGCACGCCAGCGTGCGGTGGCGGAGGCGGGCGGGAACGGCTTCATGGCCGTGGCCGCGGCGCACGCAGCGCTGCTGCTAGCGCAGGGCTCCGGACGCCTGATCCGCAGAACGACGGACCGCGGCGTGGTCGCAGTGCTCGACCCGCGGCTGCGGACGGCCCGCTACGGCGGATACCTGCGATCCTCCATGCCTCCCTTCTGGTCGACGACCGATCGGGAGGTGGCGGTCGCCGCGCTGCGCCGGCTGGCACAGGCGGCGTCCGCCCAAACCGGCTAGCGGTCAGAGCCGGCGGAGAACCGCCGTCACCTTGCCGAGGATGGCGGCATCACTGCCGTCGATGGGTTCGTAGGCGGGGTTGTGCGGCAGGAGCCACACGCCGTCGCCGGTCTTCTTGAACGTCTTCACGGTCGCCTCGTCGTCGATGAGCGCCGCGACGACATCGCCATTGATCGCGGTGGGCTGCTGCCGGACGACCACGTAGTCGCCGTCGCAGATGGCCGCCTCGATCATCGAATCGCCTTTGACCTCGAGCAGGAACAAGGTGCCCTCCCCGACGATCTCGCGGGGAAGGGGGAACACGTCTGCGATGCGCTGTTCGGCCAGGATCGGGCCGCCGGCCGCGATGCGGCCGACAACCGGGACGGCCACCGCGTTCCCGGTGGCGGTGAAGGTCTCGGTCTCGTCGACGACGGGTTCGTTCGCCTGCGCATCGGGGGACGC
>CALMAD010000462.1 GCA_937859105.1 uncultured Propionibacteriaceae bacterium | reverse complement strand
CCCTGAGAGCCAGGCCGCGCGGACATGGGCTGGGGAAGCGTGTGGCGTTCCCGCCCCGAGGGGGCGGAAACGCCACACCGACCAGCCCAGGGCGTGTGACGTTCTCCACATCAGAGTGTGGAGAACGTCAGGTAGAAACGCCCCCGGGTCAGCCCTTCATCTCCTCGAGCTCCATGCCCTTCGTCTCCCGGACGAAGCGCCACACGAAGAGCAACGACAGCAACGCGCACACGAAGTAGAAGCCGTACGCCAGGCCGAGGGAGACGTCCTTGAGCGACGGGAACGACACGGTGATCAGCCAGTTCGCGACCCACTGCGCGGCCGCGGCCAGCGAGAGGGCGGCGCCGCGGATCTTGTTCGGGAACGTCTCGCCGAGCAGCACCCAGACGACCGGTCCCCACGACATGCCGAACGTGACCACAAAGACGTTCGCCGCGACCAGGGCCACCGGACCCATCGCGCCGAGCTGCGGGACGCCGTTGACCACCGGGGCGGTTCCGAACACGAACGCCATCACGCCGAGCGCGATCGTCATGCCGGTGGACCCCACCAGCAGCAGCGGCTTGCGGCCGAACTTGTCGATCGACGCGATGGCGATCAGCGTCGTCACGATGTTCGTCACCGACGTGATCGCCGTGATCAGGAACGAGTCGGCCTCGCTGAAGCCCACCGCCTCCCACAGCACGTTGGAGTAGTAGAAGATCACGTTGATCCCGACGAACTGCTGGAAGACCGACAGCAGAATACCCACCCACACGATCGGCAGCAGGCCGAGGGCCGGGCCGCGCAGGTCCTTGTACGAGGGGCTTCGTGTCGCGCTTCAGGCTCGCCGCGATGCGCTCGATCGTCGCCTCGACCTTGGACGGGTGCAGCAGCGTCGACAGCACCTTCCGGGCCTCGTCGTGGCGCCCGACACCGACGAGGAAGCGCGGGGACTCGGGGATCGTCATGGCCAGCCCGCCGTAGATCACCGCCGGGATGAACATGGCGATGAACATCCAGCGCCAGGCCTCCATGCCTAGCCACAGCACGTCGTGGGAGCTTCCGGCGGCCATCGCCAGGATGAAGTCCACGATCAGCGACGTGAAGATGCCGGTCACGATCGCGAGTTGTTGCAGCGATCCGAGGCGTCCGCGAATGCGCGCGGGCGCCACCTCGGCGATGTAGGCCGGCGCGATGACGGACGCGAACCCGACGCCCAGGCCGCCGATGACGCGGAAAACCACCAGCATCCCGACGCTCTGAGAAAGGCCGGCGCCGAACGCGCTCACGAAGAAGAGCACGGCCGCCAGCTTCATGACGGACAGGCGTCCGAACCGGTCGGCCACCCGGCCGGCCGTCATCGCGCCCGCGGCGGCGCCCAGCAAAGCGGACGCGACGGCGAAGCCCAGCAACGCTGGTTCGACCTGGAACTGCCGCTCGATGGCCGCGACGGCGCCGTTGATCACGGCGCTGTCGTAGCCGAACAGGAAGCCGCCCAACGCCGCGACGACGGAGATGCGGATCGCGCCCTTGGTTTGTTCGCCCGCCGAGCCGTCGTCGATCGACTCGACCTCGGGCGTGGGACCGTGCTCGCTCATGGGTGGCCCTCCTCTTTTCTGGGAACCCCTGGTTGCCGGGGTGGACCCCGACGGTGGAAGATAGCAACATAATCACTCACAGCTCGGACGGTGCCTGGTTCGGGTTAAGGAACGAGGGGGTTCGCATGACCGCACACGTTGCACTGGGCATCGACATCGGCGGGTCCGGCATCAAGGGGGCGCCGATCGACCTGACCACGGGCCAGATGATCACCGAGCGGGTCAAGATCCTGACGCCGGCGAAGTCGACCCCGACGGCCGTCGCGGAGATCGTCGCCGAGATCGCCCGGCAGGTCTCGGGCGCGCTGCCCGACGACGCCCCGGTCGGGGTGACGATCCCCGGCGTCGTCCAGCACGGCGTCGTGCGCACCGCGGCCAACATCGACAAATCCTGGATCGACGCCGAGGGCGAGAAGATCTTCTCCGAGGCGCTCGGGCGTCCCTGCACGCTCGTCAACGACGCGGACGCCGCGGGCGTCGCCGAAACCCGCTGGGGAGCCGGCAAGGACCACGACGGCCTCGTCATCACCACGACGCTGGGCACCGGCATCGGCATCGCGCTGACGTACAACGGCGTCCTCATCCCGAACGCGGAGCTGGGCCACCTCGAGATCGACGGCCACGACGCCGAGACGCGCGCGGCGGCGAGCGCCCGGGAGCGGGAGGGCCTGAACTACAAGGATTGGGCGAAGCGACTGCAGCGCTACTACTCCACGTTGGAGAACCTGCTCTGGCCCGACCTGTTCATCGTGGGCGGCGGGGTGTCGCGCAAGTCTGAGAAGTTCCTGCCGCGCCTCTCGCTGCGGACGCCGATCGTCCCGGCCGTGTTGCTCAACGGCGCCGGCATCGCGGGTGCCGCGGCTCTG
>CALMAD010000461.1 GCA_937859105.1 uncultured Propionibacteriaceae bacterium | reverse complement strand
CGAGCACACCGCGACCGGAACCCACCGCGTCATCAACTACAAGGGCGCCCTGCCCGAGAACCGCCGCTTCGGCTGGGATCAGGTGCGGCACTTCGGCGTCGGGCAGAACATCCTGATGCACTCGGCGATCTTCCGCACCGAACTGCTGCGGGAGTGCGGGCTGCAGCTGCCGACGCACACGTTCTACGTGGACAACATCTTCGTGTACGTGCCGCTGCCGTCGGTGGAGACGCTGTACTACCTGCCGGTGGACCTGTACCGCTACTTCATCGGGCGCGACGACCAGTCGGTCAACGAGCCCGTGATGATCTCGCGGCTCGACCAGCAGATGCGCATCACCCGGGTGATGGTGGACGCCCACCAGTTGCCCGAGGCGGCCGGCAACGACCGGCTGGCCCGGTACATGGAGGCCTACCTCGCGCTGATCCTGGCGGCCAGCTCGATCATCTCGATCCTCGCGCACAACGCCGGCAACACCGACGCCCTGCGTCAGCGCGACGAGATGTGGGCGCACCTGAAGGAGCGCAACCCGAAGCTCTACCGACGCATGCGTCGCGCCGCCCTGCCGCTGGGGTCGAACTTCCCCGGCAAGGCCGGGTGGGCGGCGTCCCTGCGGCTGTACCGCGTCGCCCAGCAGATGTACCGGTTCAACTGAGGATCGTCCAACCGAGGATCGTCGACGCCCGGCGACTGAGGTCTGGACGCCCCCGCCCGGGGGCGTCCAACGGCCCCCCCGGGGGGTTCCGTGTGGCTTGCCCACACCTCGTGAGCAAACACAACGGGTGAGCAGACGGTGCGGTGACACGGGGGCTCGCGGGGCTGACGACCTGGGCGCTCGAATGGATGCTCGAGAGACGCCCCAGGCGCCACGGGCCCGCGCGGGCGGGCCAGCGGGTGGGTCAGGAGTCCATCCGTGCCTGGTCGGCCTCGTAGGAGGGGTGGTACCGCGTCAGGGACGCCACGCCCCCGATCGCCACGAGCCCGAGCGCGAGCATGCCGGCGACGACGGGGAGGGTCAGGTGCTTGCCCTCCCCCAGCACCAGGAAGCCGTAAAGCACGGCGACGACGGGGCTGGTCACGGTCATCGAGCCCACGACGATCTCGGCCGGCCCGGTGGCGTACCCCTGCTGGATGAGCGCGCCAGCCATGACGCTGCCGAGGATGAGCGCGCCGACGATGCCCCAGATGAGGGGGTCGGTGAGCCACGACTGCTGCTCTTGGGCGTACTCGATCATCGCCTTCACCAGGGCGGCCTCGAGGCCGTAGAACAGGGCGCCGGCGGACGCCCAGAACAGGCAGCGGAGGTCTTTCGGCCCGCCGCGTCCCATGAACGAGAACTCGATCGCGAACGCGTAGACCACCAGCGCGCCGATGACGATCTGGTAGGCCTGCAGCCCCTTGCCCGTCGTCGCGTGGACGCCGGTGAGGATCGTGAAGCCGAGGGTCGCCGCGACGGTGACGACCAGGGAGAGCCTCATGCGGCCGGGCACGCGCGTGCGGTGGATGCGGGCGGCCAGAATCACCGACCACGGGAACGCCAGCAGCCCCACGGGCTGCACCACCGACACCGGGGCCATCAAAAGGGCCGTCACTTGCAGGGCGGCGGACGCCCCGAGCAGGGCAAGGCCCGCCCACCAGCGCCGCGAGCGCAGCAGGTGGAGCAGCCGGCGCACGCTCATCGACTTGCGCTCGGAGGCGTCCTCTACTTGCCGGCCGACGGCGTTGTGCTGAACCGACGCGGACGCCGCGAAGCAGAACGAGCCCACGACGACGAGCGCGATCGCGAGGGGGATGTTCTGCGGCATGCAGCTCCTTCGTCCGCGGGTCCGGCGCCCAACCTACTGCACCCTCACGTAGGCCCGCACGTCACCGCACCGTCGGGATTCGTTCAGACGTCGCGATCCGCGGTCTCGGGCATGGTGAAGAACGCGAGCGCCGACGCGAGACACACGCCGACCACGATCAGCAGGAACACCCACAGGCGGCCCTGCCCGATGAGCCCGGTGGCGAGCGTCGGGGTGAGCCCGCCGAAGACGGCGACCGCCAACCCGTACGGCAGGGAGATGCCGGCGGTGCGGACCTCGGGCGGGAACTGCTCGGCCATCACCGCGGCCAGCGAGCCGGCGTAGGCCGCGAGGAACACCGCGCTCAGCAGGGCCGGCACGAGCACTCCCATCAGCGTCGGCCGCATGCCGAGCACGAGCGGGGTGAACGTCGCGGCCGACCCGAGCGCGAAGAACAGCAGCAGTGGACGCCGCCCGTACCGGTCGCTCAGCGCGCCGGACAGCGGCTGCAGGACGGTGAAGACGGCCAGCGCGACCATCGCGGCCGGCTGACTGATCGCCAGCGGGACGCCGACGTGCAGCTTCGCGAACGTGGGCAGGTAGACGAACCAGAACTGGACGAGCCCCGTGCCGGCGGCGACGAGGGCGATGACGCGGAGGGC
>CALMAD010000460.1 GCA_937859105.1 uncultured Propionibacteriaceae bacterium | reverse complement strand
CGGGCGTCCGGGTCGTCGAAGCTCGTCGGGTCGGGGACCGTCTCCCCCAGCCCGGCGCCCTGGCCGGGGTTGGTGCCCCAGGTGACGAAGGGGGTGAGCTGGTCGGCGTCCAGATCGACCTCGGCGTCGAAGACGGCGTCCGGGTCGGTGTAGAGCGTCTTCCAGTAGGCGAGGGCGGCGTCCCACTCCGCGCCCTGGGGCGCGTTCGGACGCCCCTGCACGTACGCGAACGTCGTCTCGTCGGGGGCGATCATGCCGGCCTTGGCGCCCCACTCGATCGACATGTTGCAGATCGTCATGCGCCCCTCCATCGACATGTTCTCGATGGCGGTGCCGCGGTACTCCACCACGTAGCCCTGGCCGCCGCCCGTGCCGACCTTGGCGATGAGGGCGAGCACGACGTCCTTCGGCGTGACGTCGGCGGGCAGCGTGCCGTTCACGTTGACGGCCATGCGCTTGGCCGGGGTCTGCGGCAGGGTCTGCGTCGCGAGGACGTGCTCCACCTCCGAGGTGCCGATGCCGAACGCCAGCGCCCCGAAGGCGCCGTGGGTCGAGGTGTGGCTGTCGCCGCAGACGATCGTCATGCCCGGCTGGGTCAGCCCGAGCTGCGGGCCGACGACGTGCACGATGCCCTGGTCCTTGTCGCCGAGCGAGTGGATCGGGACGCCGAACTCCGCCGCGTTCTTGCGCAGCGTGTCGACCTGGAGCCGGCTCACGGGGTCGGCGATCGGCAGGCCGATGTTCTCGGTGGGCGTGTTGTGATCCTCCGTCGCGAGCGTCAGGTCGGGCCGGCGCACGGGGCGCCCCGCGAGTCGGAGCCCGTCGAAAGCCTGCGGGCTGGTGACCTCGTGCACGAGGTGGAGGTCGATGTAGAGCAGGTCGGGCTCGCCGCTGGCGCTCCGGACGACGTGGCTCTCCCACACCTTGTCACTGAGGGTCTTCCCCATCGTGTCTCCTTTGATTACGGTCGTCGAACAGGCGCATCCCAAGCGGCGCGCCGCGTTCCACCGTCCATTATGGATTTGCATGTCATGATTCGAGACGGCAATATCATCCTATGGACAATTCAAGCGGAGTCGGCGTCCTCGATAAGGCCGCACTGGTACTGACGGCCCTCGAACAGGGACCGACCACGCTGGCCGGCCTCGTGAGCGCGACAGGGCTCGCCCGGCCCACCGCGCACCGTCTCGCCGTCGCGCTGGAGCATCACCGCCTCGTGAGCCGCGATCTCCAGGGGCGCTTCGTTCTCGGGCCGCGGCTGACCGAACTCGCCGCCGCCGCGGGCGAGGATCGCCTGTTGGCGACGGCCGGGCCCGTGCTTAACCGACTACGCGACATCACCGGCGAGTCGGCCCAGCTGTTCCGGCGGCAGGGCGATCTGCGCGTGTGCGCGGCCGCGGCCGAGCGTCCGTCCGGGCTGCGGGACACGATCCCGGTGGGGACGCAGTTGACGATGAGCGCCGGCTCGGCGGCCCAGGTCCTGCTGGCCTGGGAGGATCCGGAGCGCATTCAGCGCGGGCTGTCGGCGGCCTCGTTCTCGGCGGTCGCCCTGGCGACCGTTCGGCGGCGCGGCTGGTCGCAGTCCGTGGCCGAGCGCGAGCCGGGCGTGGCGTCCGTGTCTGCGCCGGTGCGCTCGCCGTCCGGCAAGGTCATCGCGGCGGTGTCCGTGTCGGGCCCGATCGAGCGGCTGTCGCGCCAGCCCGGACGCCTCCACGCCCCGGCCGTCATGGCCGCGGCCGACCGCCTCTCCGAGGTGCTGCGCCGCAGCGGCGGCGAAGGCTGAACCCATCGTGCCCCCGGACGCCGCCGCGAGGGCGGGTCTGGGGGCACGTGCATGATGTCGACGAGTTGAAGC
>CALMAD010000459.1 GCA_937859105.1 uncultured Propionibacteriaceae bacterium | reverse complement strand
ACAACACGCTGGCGATCGCCGAGCGCTGCAGCATCTCCTTCGCGGAGGGCACCGGCACCTACATGCCGCAGTTCCCCGTGCCGCCGGGGGAGAGCGAGTCCTCCTGGTTCATCAAGGAGGTCCTCCGCGGCCTCACCGTACGCTTCCCCGACGGCGTGCCGGAGTACGCGACCACCCAGGCCGAGTACGAGCAGGACGTGATCATCGGCAAGGGGTACGCCGGGTACTTCCTCGTGGTGGCCGACTTCATCAACTGGGCGAAGGACAACGGCATCCGCGTCGGCCCGGGCCGTGGCTCGGGTGCCGGCTCCATGTGCGCCTACGCCATGAAGATCACCGACCTCGACCCGATCCCGCACGGCCTGATCTTCGAGCGGTTCCTGAACCCCGAGCGCCCGTCGATGCCCGACTTCGACGTGGACTTCGACGAGCGTCGCCGCGGCGAGGTCATCAAGTACGTCACCGAGAAGTACGGCGACGACCGGGTCTGCCAGATCGTCACCTACGGCACGATCAAGGCGAAGCAGGCGATCAAGGACGCCGGCCGCGTCCTCGGCAAGCCGTTCGCCCTGGGCGAGAAGATCACCAAGGCGTACACCCCGCCCGCCATGGGCAAGGATGTGCCGATCGACAAGGTGTTCGACCCGCAGCACCCGCGCTACGGCGAGGGGGCGGAGTTCCGCGAGCTGTACGAGAACGACCCCGAGGTGCGCGAGGTCGTCGACACGGGGCGCGGCATCGAGGGGCTGAAGCGGCAGTGGGGCGTCCACGCCGCGGGCGTCATCATGTCGAGCGCGCCGCTGATGGACGTCATCCCGATCATGAAGCGGGAGCAGGACGGGCAGATCATCACCCAGTTCGACTACCCGAGCTGCGAGAGCCTCGGCCTGGTCAAGATGGACTTTCTGGGGCTGCGCAACCTGACGATCCTCGACGACGCGGTCAAGAACGTGAAGATCAACCGCGACTTCGACCTCGACCTCGACGAGCTCCGGCGCGACATGACCGACAAGGCGTCCTACGAGCTGCTGGCCAGCGGCGAGACGCTCGGCATCTTCCAACTCGACGGCGGGGGCATGCGCGGGCTGCTGCGCCTCATGCAGCCCGACCACTTCGAGGACATCTCGGCCGCCCTCGCGCTCTACCGGCCCGGCCCGATGGGTGCCGACTCGCACACCAACTACGCGTTGCGCAAGAACGGCCGGCAGAAGATCGAGCCGATCCACCCCGAGCTGGAGGAGCCGCTCAAAGAGATCCTCGACACGACCTACGGCCTGATCGTCTACCAGGAGCAGGTGCAGCAGATCGCGCAGAAGGTCGCCGGGTACTCCCTCGGCAAGGCCGACCTGCTGCGCCGCGCGATGGGCAAGAAGAAGAAGGAAGTGCTGGACGCGGAGTTCGTCCCGTTCAGCGAGGGCATGAAGGCCAACGGGTTCTCCGAGGCGGCGGTCAAGGCGCTGTGGGACACCCTGGTCCCCTTCTCCGACTACGCCTTCAACAAGGCCCACACCGCCGCCTACGGCGTCGTGTCGTATTGGACGGCCTACCTCAAAGCCAACTACCCGGCCGAGTACATGGCGGCCCTGCTGGAGTCGGTGCACGACGACAAGGACAAGATGGCCGTCTACCTCGGCGAGTGCCGGCGGATGGGCATCAAGGTGCTGCCGCCCGACGTGAACACGTCGGAGGGGCGGTTCACGCCGGTCGGGGAGGACATCCGGTTCGGGCTCGGCGCGATCCGCAACGTCGGCAACAACGTCGTCGCGGGCATCGTGGCGGGGCGCCAAGAGCACGGGGAGGCGTCCGACTTCAACGAGTTCCTCGACCACGTGCCGGCCGTCGTCTGCAACAAGCGCGTGATCGAGTCACTCATCAAGGCGGGCGCGTTCGACGCGATGGGCCACGGCCGCCGCAGCCTCATGGAGTGCTTCGAGAACAAGGTCGACGAGGTGATCGACCTCAAGCGCAATCAGGCCAACGGGCAAGACGACTTGTTCGCCGACCTCTTCGCCGACGGCGACGATCCGGGCGGCGGGCTGGCCGCGTCGCCGATCCCCGAGCTGGAGGAGTGGGACAAGCGGACGCGGCTCGCCTTCGAGCGCGAAATGCTCGGCCTGTACGTGTCCGACCACCCGCTGCAGGGGCTGGAACACATCCTGCTGGCGAACCGCGACCTCAGCATCGCGCAGTTGATGGGCGACGACGGCCCCCGCGAGGGCTCGGTCACCATCTGCGGCATGATCACGGCGGTCCAGCGCAAGCAGAGCAAGGACGGCCGGATCTGGGCGATCCTGACGGTCGAAGACCTGGAGGCGTCCATCGAGGTGCTGGTCTTCGCGAACGCCTACGCGCCCGTCGCGATGTCGCTGGCCACCGACACGATCGTGAAGATCCGCGGCCGCGTCCGGGAGAAGGACGAGGGGGTCGAGATCACGGGGCAGGACGTGTCGTTCCCCGACACGACCGAGGGCCCCGGCGGGCCGCTCACGCTGCAACTCCCCGTCGGGCGGTGCACGCCGGCGGTCGTCGATCAGTTGCGCTACGTCCTCGGCAACCATCCCGGCATGTCAGAGGTGCGGATGCGGCTGACGAGCCCGGCCGGCGCGAAAGTGTGGCGGCTCGACGACAAGCTGCGCGTCCAGCAGTCGCCGTCGCTGATGGCCGACCTCAAGGCGCTCTTGGGGCCTGCCTGTGTCAGCGCCTAGCATCGTCGCCGTGGAGACTCCCCGGATCGCGACCTGGATCGGCGTGCTCGCCGGCGTCGCCGCCGCCGTCGGCGGCCTGGGCGCGCTCGTCTGGTGGCGGTGGACGCCGCTGCCGACCTACCACATCGAAGTCGACAGCAGCGCGGTGATGGCCGAGGGCGGTCAGCAGCTCATCGTGGCCGCCGACGCGCTCTTCGCGGTCATCGGGTTGTTCGCCGGGCTGCTGCTCGGGGCCTTGGCGTGGAGTTGGTTCAAGTGGGTCGGGTGGCCGGCGGCGATCATCGCGACCTGCGCTGGCTTGGGCGCCGGCCTCGTGTGCTGGGGTGTGGGCCAGCTGCTGGGTCCGGGCCCGTTCGATCAGCGTCTCGCGGCAGCCCGGCCGGGCGACGTCGTGCCCATCTCGCTGCAATTGCACGCCCCGTCCGCCCTGGCCGTGTGGGCGTTCGCGGCGGTCGCGCCGACCCTGTTCGCCTCGTCGCTCGGCCCCGAGGTCGACAAGCGGCGCGGGCCCGCGCCGGCCGTCCCCGGTAGCATGGCTGACCATGGAGGGACCGAACCAGTCCGATCATCCGACCGATCGCCACCCCGGCCGTCCGACTGAGCCGGCAGCGCCGCTGGTCTCCAGCGGCCCGACC
>CALMAD010000458.1 GCA_937859105.1 uncultured Propionibacteriaceae bacterium | reverse complement strand
CGTCGCGGCGAACCTGGCCGGCGACGTGTTGGCCGCTGCGGCGCATCCGCGGATCCGGATCCGCCCGGTCGCGACCGCGGAGGAACTCGCGACGGTCATGAAGGATGCGGCCGCCGTCGCCGATGCCGTGGTCATGGCCGCCGCCGTCGCCGACTACCGCCCGGCGCAGGCCGCGACGCACAAGCTCACCAAGGAGGACGGGATCCTCGAGCGGATCGAGCTCGTCGAGAACGAGGACGTGCTCGCGGCGCTCGGGGCGGCCCGCCGAGAGGGCGCGGCGCCCGAGGGCCAGATCATCGTGGGGTTCGCCGCGGAGACCGCGACGGACCCCGAGGCCCGTCGCGCCCGGGCGCGGCGCAAGCGCGAGCGCAAGGGCGCCGACCTGCTCGCGGTGAACCTCGCCGACGCCGAGCACGGCTTCGAGGCGGAGGACAACGCGATCGAGCTCATCGGGCGGGAGGGCGAGGTGGTCGCGGTGACGGCCGGCTCCAAGCGCCGTGTCGCCGCGGTCCTGTGGGACGCGGTGGTTGCGCTGCGGGGATGAGTCGCGCGGGCGTCGGCAGGCTGAGGCTGGCGTCGCAACACCACACGAGGTAATCTTTTCATATTGCAAAATTCGAGTTTCATAGAATGGAATGAAATGAACGCTCCGCTTCCCACGTCCGGTCCGCGCGAGATCGCGCCGGAGCTGGCGCGCTCGTGGCTCCTCGTCGCCGCGACGAAGCCGGAGACGTTCGACGACGCCGCGCGTTCGCACGCCGACGCGGTGGTGCTCGACGTGGAGGACGCGGTCGACGCGAGCCACAAGGACTCCGCCCGTGACGACGTCGTGCGCTGGCTGCACGGATCCGCCGCCGACGGCAGGCCGAACCGCGCGTGGGTGCGCATCAACGATGCGACGAGCGAGCACTGGTCGCCCGACCTCGACGGGCTGCGCGACGCCCCGGGCCTGCAGGGCGTGATGCTGGCCAAGACCGAGTTCGGCGGTCAGGTCATGGACACGTTCAACCGCCTCGGCGCGCGGGTCCCCGTGGTCGCGCTCGTGGAGTCCGCGGTCGGCATCGAGAACGCGACCGAGATCGCCCGGGCGAAGGGCGCCTTCCGGCTCGCGTTCGGCAGCGGCGACTTCCGCCGCGACACCGGTATGTCGGCCGACCGCGAGGCCATGGCCTACCCCCGGGCGCGCCTGGTGATCTCCAGCCGCGCCGGCGGCCTGCCCGGACCCATCGACGGCCCGACGGTCGGATCCAGCCATCCCATCCTGCGCGAGCAGTCGGCCATCACGGTGTCGATGGGCATGACCGGCAAGCTCTGCCTGCAGGCCGACCAGACCCCCGTCGTGAACGAGGTCATCAGCCCCACCCGCACCGACGTCGAGTGGGCGTACGAGTTCCTCGAGGACTTCGACGCGCGCGGGCGCATCGTGCGCGACGGCAGCGACCTGCCGCGTCTCGGACGTGCCCGCAAGATCATGCAGCTCGCCGAGGCCTTCGGCGTGCTGCCCGTCACCCACTGATCCATCCGAACGGAGACATCATGACCACTCGCCTCGCCCCCGGCGACACCGCGCCCTCCTTCTCCCTCCAGGACGCCGACGGCGCCCGGGTCTCGCTCGAGGACTACCGCGGCCGCAACGTCGTCGTGTACTTCTACCCGAAGGCGGCCACTCCGGGCTGCACGACCGAGGCCTGCGACTTCCGCGACAACCTCTCCTCGCTCGACGCCGCCGGCTACTCGGTGCTCGGCGTCTCGCCCGACGAGGTCGCCGACATCCGCGCCTTCTCCGAGGCGGAGGGCCTGACCTTCCCGCTGCTCGCCGACACCGACGCCGCCGTGGCGCAGGCGTGGGGCGTGTGGGGGGAGAAGACCGTCGGCGACCGCACGTTCGACGGCGTCATCCGCTCGACCTTCGTGCTCGACGGCGACGGGGTCGTGCAGCGCGCCGAGTACGGCGTCGAGGCGACCGGTCACGTCGCGCGCCTGCGCGCCGAGCTCGGCGTCTGAACCGCGGCGCAGAACGCACCACCGGGATCCCCGGGGGTGCGTTCTGCGCGTCCGGGGATCGACCGGGGCGTCCGGCGAGCGTCCGTCATGCGACGATCAGCACACCATGCGACGACCGGCACACGGATCCACGTCTACACGTGTGCTGATCGTCGCATGGTGTGCTGATCGTGACACCCCGCCCGGATCCGATCGTCCAAGTCGGGGCACCAGGCGGGGGAAGTTCCCCGAGGGGGTTGACATCCGCGGATCCGATCCGCACAATAGTTACACATGCTGAAATAACAGTTCCGGACTACGGAAACTATCTCTTCGATAGGATCGGATCCCGCACGCGGATCCCCCGTAAGCACGACACGCCGGATGCCAGCATGGCTTGAGGATCGAAGATGTTGCTCGAGGAGTTCAACTCCGCAGATCGCGCCGCCGCCGCGATCGCCGTGAAGCCCGCACTGGACATCGCCCGCTGGATCGATGAGATCGTGGACGGCCGTCCCTACGCCTCGGTCGACGCGCTCGCCGAGGCCGCGCTCTCCGTCGCCGCCCCGCTCAGCGAGGCGCAGCTCGACGGCGCGCTGGCGCACCACCCGCGGATCGGCGCGAAGGTGGACGGC
>CALMAD010000457.1 GCA_937859105.1 uncultured Propionibacteriaceae bacterium | reverse complement strand
GCCCGGCCGGTGTGCGTCCGGACGCCTGCCGCGTCCGTGTGTCGCCCCGAGCGGGCGGCGTCCGGACGGCCGACGGGGCCCACGGATCCGCACCCCGGCCGGGCGGCGTCCCACGATTGGCGTGGCGGGGTGCCTATCCTGGGCGGGAATCGCGGAAAGGGGGAGCGGCATGGCCCGCGACAAGCGCTCGATGCGCACGCACGCAGGTCCGGGGCGGGGGCAGCGTCGCGCCCGCACGGCGCGGTCGGCGACCACGCCGGTGGAGCGCGAGGCCGGCGCGTCCCGGGCGGGGCGCACGTTCGGCGCGCTCCGCGGCAAGATCAAGCGACCCACCCTCAAGAACAACCTCGGCCTGACCCGGCGCGCGCTCGTGTTCTTCGCGGTGCTGGCGCTGCTGGCCTTGTCGTACGTGAACTCGTTGCGGACCTACCTCGTCCAGCAGAGCACCATGGCGACCACGCAGCAGCAGATCGCGGAGCGGTCGCAGCGGGCGTCCGACCTGCAGCGTCAGCTGGACCGGTGGCACGATCCGGCGTTCGTGAAGAGCCAGGCCCGCACGCGGCTCGGCTGGGTCATGCCCGGCGAGGTCGGCTACCGGGTCATCGGGGCCGACGGCACGGTCATCACCGCCGGGGCCGACGTGGCGGGTCTCGACCGCCAGGGCGTCACCGATCTGTCCCCCCGGTGGTGGGATCGGTTGTCCAGCTCCGTCAAGACCGCCGACGAGCCCGGCGCCGCCCGACGCTGACGCTCGGCGGGCCGACCCGTGGAGCGCTGTGCCGGTGGAGGGTGTCCGGCTGAGCGACTAGGGTGCGAAGCGTGCAACGTGAACCTCTGACCGAGGCCGACGAGGCCGTCGTCGCCGAGCAACTGGGGCGCCCGCCGCGCGGGGTGGCCGGCGTCGCCTGGCGCTGTCCGTGCGGCAAGCCCGGCGCCGTGGTCACCGAGCCGCGGTTGCCCGACGGCACGCCCTTCCCGACCGTGTACTACCTGACCTGCCCGCGGGCGGTCGCCGCGTGCTCGACGCTGGAGGCGTCCGGGCTCATGGCCGAGATGACGGACCGCCTGGCGAGCGATCCCGAGCTCGCGGCCGGCTACGGCCGCGCCCACGACGCCTATCTCGCCGACCGGGAGCAGTTGGGCTCTGTCGACGAGATCCACGGCATCAGCGCAGGCGGCATGCCGACGCGAGTCAAGTGCCTGCACGTTCTGGCCGCGCACGCCCTCGCGGCCGGGCGGGGCGTCAATCCATTGGGCGACGAGGTGCTGGATGCCCTCGGCGAGTTCTGGGAGTCCCCATGTCTGAGCTGACCGTCGCCGCCATCGACTGCGGCACGAACTCGGTCCGCCTCCTCGTCGCCCGCGGCGACGGGTCGGGGCCGTTCACCGAGGTCGCGCGCGAGTTGCACCTCACCCGGCTGGGCCAGGGGGTGGACGCCACCGGCAAGTTCGCGCCCGAGGCGCTCGATCGCACGCTCGCGGCCCTCGACGACTTCGCCGGCCGGATCGCGGACGCCAGCGCCGAGCGCGTCCGGTTCGTCGCGACGTCGGCGGCGCGGGACGCCGGCAACCGGGACGCCTTCTTCGAGGGCGTCCGGCAGCGGCTCGGCGTGGACGCCGAGATCATCTCCGGCGATGAGGAGGCGCGGCTGTCGTTCGTCGGGGCGCTGTCGGCGGCGGCGTCCGTCACGGCGCCCGCGCTGGTCATGGATATCGGCGGCGGTTCGACGGAGCTGGTGCTCGGCACCCTGAGCGGGGGGCGTCCGGAGGTGACGGCGGCCCGGTCGCTCGACATGGGGTCGGTGCGGGTGCGGGAGCGCTTCCTGCACTCCGACCCGCCCACCGCGGAGGAGATCGCGGCGGCGACCGCGTTCGTGGACGCCCTCATCGACGACTCCGGCGTCGACGTGGCCGCGGCCCGCACCTGGTTCGGGGTGGGGGGCACGGCGACGTCCCTGGCGGCGATCGTGCAGGGCCTCACGACGTACGACCGGCGGGCCGTGCACGGGTCGACCGTCACCCACGACGAGTTGGACGCCGTGACCGCCCGCCTGCTGAGCACGCCGGTGGCCGAGGTGCTGAGGATCCCCAGCCTGCAGCCGAAGCGGGCCGACGTCATCTGCGCGGGAGCCCTCATCGCCGCCCGGGTGGGCGCCCGCGTCGAGGCGCCGCTGTCGGTGAGCGAGTCGGACATCCTCGACGGGCTCGTCCTCGACCTGCTGGCGGATTCCGGCCGCCTGGGGTGAGCTCGCCTCGCGTGGGCGTTTCTACCTGACGTTCTCCACATCCTGGTGTGGATGTTGTCGCACACCCCGGACGCCCTCGGCGGAGGAGACTGTTTCCCGCGACGGACGCCCCTGGACCGGACGCCCTCGGACCGGACGCCCCTGCGACGGACGCCCCCGGCGGACGCCCTCCAGCGTCCGCCGCGCTCCCTTCGGACGCCCACGCGCGCGAGCGGGCACCGTCCCCGGTCGCCGGCGTCCGGGAACGCCTGCAGCGTTGCGAGAACGCTGCAAGCGTGCGCGGACGCCTGCCTTAATCGAGAACGCTGCCTTACGTAAGGCAGCGTTCCGGCCGGAGCCCGGCGTGATGAGAACGCCTGCAGCGTTCGCGG
>CALMAD010000456.1 GCA_937859105.1 uncultured Propionibacteriaceae bacterium | reverse complement strand
ATGCGGAGCTTGTCGCAGGCGTCCGCGATCGTTCGGCGCCGATCGTGCAGGATGCGCCAGTTGATCTTCTCGTTGAAGGTCCGCGGCGACGAGAAGTCGCCCCATCGGCCGGTGCCGACCCAATGCAGGTAGTGCCGCTGCAGCGCCCCCGGCAGCACGGACGCGACGGCCCAATGTGCCGGACGCACGATCTTCCGGACACGGCGCATGGCTGTACTCATGGCGTGGTCAGACTCCCCCTCTGAGGTCACGAGGTCACGCGGCGAACGCGTGGGCGTCCACTGTCCCAGCAGCCGACCCGTCGTCGACAGGTGTCCGAAAGATGGCGCCCGGACGCCCGCCGCCGACGGCGTCCGACGGGAGCGAGGCGGGCCAACGAGCCCGCCGGACGCCCGCCCCGCGAGGCCTGCCCGAGTCCCACCCCATTAGCGCGGATACGCCGGACCACCGGCGCGCGATAGGTTAGAGGGGTTGAAGTACGTCCGATCACGAGCTGTTCCTGCGAGTCCCTCAGCAGTTCCCGCAGCCAGTCGTTGTCCAGAAGTCTGTGAGGTCTCCCCGATGACCACGACGAACGAGTTCCGTCCTCACCTGCCCTCCAGCGGACGCCGCACCCCGGTCTCCACCTACCGGCTGCAGTTGGGGCCAGACCTGTCGTTCAAGCAGGCCCAGGAGCAATTGCCCTACCTGGCCTCCCTCGGGGTGACCGACCTCTACCTGTCGCCGATCCTGCAGGCCGCGCCCGGCTCGACGCACGGGTACGACGTGGTCGACCACTCGAAGATCTCCGAGGTCATGGGCGGCCGCAAAGGTTTCGAGAAGCTCGCCACCGCGGCCCATGAGGCCGGCTTCGGGGTGGTGGTCGACGTCGTCCCGAACCACATGGCGGTGCCCACGCCGATCTATCACAACCGCGCGCTCTGGTCGGTGCTGAAGGACGGCCCGAACTCGCCGTTCTCCACGTGGTTCGACGGCTCCGACAACATGGGCGACGAGGGCATCCTCATGCCCGTGCTCGGCGCGCGGATCGGCACGGTGCTGGCCAACAACGAGATCACGCTCGAACGACGGGTCATCCCAGGGCTGGACGACCAGGGTGAGCAGCCGGTGCTCGTCTACTACGACCACGTCTTCCCCGTGCGCGGCGGCACCGAGAGCCTGCCCCTCCCGCTGTGCATCAAGGCGCAGTACTACCGCCTCGCCTACTGGAAGGTCGCCGACGAAGAGCTGAACTTCCGCCGCTTCTTCGACGTCGACACGCTCGTCGCGATCCGCGTCGAGGAGGAGGAGGTCTTCAACGCGACCCACGCCCTGCTGCTCGACCTCTACAAGAACGGCCACATCGACGCCTTCCGCATCGACCACCCCGACGGCCTCGCCGACCCGCGCGGCTACATGCGGCGCCTCTCCGCCGCCACCGGCGGCGCGTGGATCGCGGCCGAGAAGATCCTCGAGGGCGACGAGCCCATGCCCGACGACTGGCCCGTCGCCGGCACCACCGGCTACGACGCCGCCTGGCGCATCCACTCGCTGCACTGCGACCCGGCCGGCGCCGCCGACACGGCCACGCTCGCCCTGCAGATCACCGGCGACATCCCCGGCTCGCTGCCGAGCGTCATCGAGCAGTCGAAGCGCGAGATCACGACGACGAGCCTCTTCGCCGAGGTCTACCGCATCGCGAACCTCGTCAACGAGATCTGCAGCCAAGACATCATGCTGCGCGACCACACCTTCCGGTGGATCCGCACGTGCGTCGCCGAGCTCGTCGTCGCGTTCGAGCGGTATCGCGCGTACATCGTCCCTGGTGAGGACGCCGACGTCGAAGCGCTCGAAGTCATCGAGGACGCGGCCAAGCGCGCCCGCGCGCGGCTCGACCCCGAGTTGCACGACACCCTCGAGGTCGTCATCGACCTCGTGCTCGGGCGCGAGGTCGGCGTCGAGGGGCACAGCCAGCGCGACCGGCGCGACGAGTTGGTCGTCCGGTTCCAGCAGGTCTGCGGGGCGGTCCAGGCGAAGGGCGTCGAAGACACCGCGTACTACCGCTGGACGCAGATGGTCTCGCTCAACGAGGTCGGCGGCTCCCCGGCGGTCTGGGGCATCTCCCCCGACCACTTCCACACGTGGGCGTCCGCGACCGCCGAGCGCTGGCCGGTCACCATGACGTGCGGCACCACGCACGACACGAAGCGGTCGGAGGACGTCCGCAACCAGATCGGCGTCCTGAGCCAGTTCGGCGCCGAGTGGCGCGAGCTCGTCACCGAGCTGCACCCCCTCATGGACGGCGTGGAGGGCCACACCGAGAACCTCATGTGGCAGATCCTCGCGGGCACGTGGACCGACGACGGGCCCATCGAGGTGGACCGCCTCACCGCCTACGCGCTGAAGGCGTCGCGGGAGCAGAAGCTCTGGACGTCGTGGACCAACCAGGACGCCGACGGCGAGCAGCACCTCGTCGACACCCTGACGAACCTGTGCAGCGACCCCGTCGTGCTCGAGCGGTTCTCCGCGTGGCACACCCTCACGGCGGACGCCGTCCGCACGTCGGTGCTCTCCCGCAAGACCGTCCAGCTCACCTGCCTCGGCGTGGCCGACACCTACCAGGGCTGCGAGACGCTGCAGAACTACCTGGTCGACCCCGACAACCGGCGTCCGGTGGACTACAAGGAGCTCGCCAAGCAGTTGCGCGCCGTGAAGCGGCGCGCGCCCAAGAACCTCGCCGAGGAGAAGCTGTTCCTCACCAACAAGCTGCTGGAGCTGCGCCGGAGGCGTCCGGACGCGTTCGTCGGCCCGGAGGCCGCGTACAAGCCGCTGCCGACGTCGACCGGCTACGTGTTGGCGTACAGCCGCGGCACCAAGCCGGATGTCGTGGTGCTCGCGTCCCGGCTGCACCGCACCTTCACCGACCTGCCCGGCTTCACCGAGCACACGGTCGTGGTTCCCAAGGGGAACTGGACCGACGTCCTCACCGGCGCCACCACCAAGGGGGGCGAGATTCCCCTGTCGAAACGCCTGTCCCCGTACCCCGTCGCCGTTCTGGAGCGCACCGATGCCTGATTCCTCCGCCGTCCGCGTGGCCCTGTGGGCCCCCTTCGCGCAGAAAGCGGACGCCGTCGTCGCCGGCGAGCGGCGTCCGATGACGCGCGCGTCGAACCTGGACGCCGGCGCCCCGGCCCCCAACGG
>CALMAD010000455.1 GCA_937859105.1 uncultured Propionibacteriaceae bacterium | reverse complement strand
CGACGTGCCTGCCACCCAAGAGAAGACGTACCTCAAGTGGTACAACAAGATCGGTTATGGATCGGGCGATGTCGGCGGGAACGTCGTGTATGCGTTCCTGTCCGCGTTCGTCATGATCTACCTCACCGATGCCGTGGGCTTGAACCCAGGCATCATCGGCACATTGATCATGGTCTCCCGGATTTTCGACGGGGTCAGTGACCTCTTCTTCGGAAACCTCATCGACCGCACGCACACGAAGATGGGCAAGGCACGTCCGTGGATGTTCTGGGCGTACTTCGGTTGCGCCGCCACGCTCATCGCCACCTTCGCGATCCCGACCAACGTCGGCCAGACCGCGCAATACGCCTGGTTCTTCATCGCCTACACGCTGCTGAACGCGGTCTTCTTCACGGCCAACAACATCGCCTTCTCGGCGTTGACGGCGCTCATCACCAAGAACGGTGCCGAGCGTGTGCAGATGGGCTCCATCCGCTTCATGTTCGCCTTCGGGACGAGCATGCTCATCCAGACCTTCACCGTCGCAGGTGTGCAACAGTTCGGTGGCGGCGCCGAGGGCTGGCGCACGATCGCCATCATCTACGCCGTGATCGGGCTAGCCGTGAACTCGCTGTCGGTGTTCTCGGTGCGCGAGCTTTCGCGCGAGGAGCTTGCGGACCGGCCGGGCGCCCACCATGACCCCGCGGAGCTCGCCGAGGTGGAGGTGACCAGCTTCAAGGAGGCCGCGAAGCTCGTGGTGGCCAACAAGTACTACCTCATCATCCTACTCGTGTTCCTCCTGGCGCAGATCTTCACCGCGACGCTCAACATGGGGATCTACTTCATGACGTACATCCTCGGCGACGCGAACCTTCTCGGAGTCTTCGCGTGGGCGATCAACGCGCCGTTGATCATCGGTCTGCTCTTCACCCCGTTCCTCGTGAAGCGGTTCGGTGAGATGTACCGGGTGAACATCACCGGGTATGTGATCGCGGTCGTCGGCCGGCTCGGTGTTCTCGTCGCGGCGTACATGGGCAGCATTCCCCTCATGCTCCTCTTCGCGGGCCTGGCCTCGCTCGGGATGAGCCCGCTTCAAGGCACGTTGAACGCACTGATAGCCGAGGCGTCCGAGTACACCTACCTCACCAAGAACCGGCGCATCGATGGGGTCATGTACTCCTGTACCTCGTTCGGCGTGAAGCTGGGCGGCGGAATCGGGACGGCACTGGCAGGATGGCTGCTCGCATGGAGTGGCTACGTCGGTGGTGCGGACACGCAGCCGGAGTCCGCGCTGCAGATGATCAGCTTCATGTACCTGTGGATCCCGGCCATCATGAACTTCATCATCCTGCTGCTGCTGACGCGCCTCGACGTGGAGAAGGCCAATAGGAGGGTCAAGGCGGAGATCGCCGTCACCGCGTGACGCCTCGACCCACGACACCACCGACGTACCCATCTCAAGAGATGAAGGAAATGCATCCATGCTCGCCACTGCTCCGCTGTCGGAGTTCTTCGAGGGGTTGTTCGGCGTGGAGCCGTCCGGGTTCTGGGCGGGGCCGGGTCGGGTGAACCTGATCGGTGAGCACACCGACTACAACGACGGGCTCGTGCTGCCGTTCGCGATCGACCGATGGGCGGTGGCTGCCCTGCGGTTGCGGTCGGACCGGACGATCCGGCTGGCCACCGACTACGTCGACGGTGTCGTCGAGACCACCCTGGACCGGATCGGACCCGCTGGGCTGTCGGGCTGGTCGGCCTACCCGCTGGGCGTGGTGTGGGCGCTCGGCGAACACGGCGCCGACCTGACGGACCTGCCCGGATTCGACCTGGCCCTGACCTCGGACGTGCCGGTCGGGGCGGGCTTGTCATCGTCGGCAGCGATCGAGAGTGCGGTCGGGATGGCGCTCAACGAGGCGTGGCAGCTGGGCCTCGATCGACAGACCCTCGCCCGCGTCGGGCAGCGTGCCGAGAACGTGGTCGTGGGCGCGCCGACCGGCATCATGGACCAGTCGGCATCCCTACTGGGCGCACCGGACTGTGCGGTGTTCCTCGACTGTCGGAGCCTGGACGCCGAGGTCGTGCCGTTGGGCCTGGACGCCGCCGGTATCGAGGTCCTCGTGGTCGACACGCGCGTCAGCCACGCCCACGCCGACGGCGGCTACGCCTCCAGGCGCACCGCCTGTGAGGCGGGCGCCCGGATCCTGGGCGTTCCCATGCTCCGCGACGTGACGGTCGCCGACCTCGACCGGGCCCGCACCCTGTTGGATGACGTGACGTTCCGCCGGGTGCGGCACGTGGTGACCGAGAACCAACGCGTCCTCGACACGGTGCGCCTGCTGCGCCACGAAGGCCCGTCGGCGATCGGCGCGTTGCTGGACGCTTCGCACGCGTCCATGCGCGACGACTTCGAGATCTCCACCCCGGAGCTGGACCTGGCCACCGACGTCGCCCGCGCCCATGGTGCGATCGGTGCGCGCATGACCGGAGGCGGGTTCGGCGGCTGCGTGATCGCCCTGGTGCCTGTGGACGCCGTCGCGACGGTGACCGACGGCGTCCGGGAGGCGTTTGCCTCTGCTGGGTTCACGGAGCCGGGCATCTTCACCGTCCGCCCGGTGGCCGGCGCCGGCCGGATCGAGGTGACGCCATGACGTCGTGGCTGGTGACCGGTGGGGCGGGCTACATCGGCTCTCACGTGGCCCGGGTGTTCGCCGAGCGGGGCATCGGCGTCGTCGTGGTGGACGACCTGTCCAGCGGACACCGGGAGTTCGTCGACCCCGGCGTCCCGTTCGTGGAAGGGTCGATCCTGGACGGCGACCTGCTCGGTCGCACGTTCGCCGCGCACGACGTTGAGGGCGTGATCCACATCGCCGGCTTCAAGTACGCCGGCGAGTCGGTCAAGCGTCCGCTGCACACCCTGCGGCAGAACGTGGTCGGCACCATGGTCCTGCTGGAGGAAATGCAGCGGGCGGGCGTCGGCAAGGTCGTGTTCTCCTCCAGCGCGGCCGTGTACGGGACGCCCGACGTCACCCTGGTCACCGAGGACACCCCCAAGGACCCCCAGTCGCCCTACGGTGAGTCGAAGCTGATCGGGGAGTGGTTGCTCGCCGATCAGGCGAAAGCGACCGGGCTGGCGCACACGTCGCTGCGCTACTTCAACGTCGTCGGGTCGGGCTACCCCGACCTGTACGACACCAGCCCTCACAACCTGTTCCCGCTGGTTTTCGACGCACTCCTCGCGGGCAGGACGCCTCGCGTCTTCGGCGATGACTACCCGACCCCCGACGGCACGTGCGTGCGCGACTACCTCCACGTCCACGACCTCGCCCTCGCCCACGTGACCGCCGCCGAGCGGCTCACCGCCGGCGCCCCCGTCGACGCCGCGTACAACCTGGGCAGTGGCAGCGGGGTCTCGGTCGCCGAGATCATGACCGCGATCGCCGACGTCACCGGCATCCAGTTCACCCCCGAAGTCGCCCCCCGCCGTGCCGGCGACCCGCCCCGAATCGTCGCCAACGGCGACCGGGCCGCCCGCGACCTCGACTGGGCGATGCGTCACACCCTGACCGACATGGTCGCCAGCGCCTGGCAGGCGCAATCGAGAGGACCCCGCCGATGAACGACACCCGACCCACCGAGCCCGGGCTGGCCCAGGCCCTGGAAAAGATGCGTGCCGCTGGCGCGGACGACGCTGCCCGCACGGTCTTCGCGCACTACTACCGCCTCGCCGCCACCGGCGAGACCGGCCTGATCCCCGAGGAGACGATCAGCCCCCTCACCGACGTCGAACGCCTCGCAGACGTGGACGTCGACGAGACGCAGGCACACGACGCTCTCGCCCAGACCGTCATGATCAAGCTCAACGGCGGCCTCGGCACCTCCATGGGCCTGGACCGCGCCAAGACCCTGCTCCCCGTCCGCGACGGGCAAACCTTCCTCGACCTCATCGTCGCCCAGGTCCGCCACGCGCGGGAGCGCTACGACGTGCGACTCCCCCTGCTGTTCATGAACAGCTTCCGCACCCGGGCCGACACCCTCACCCACCTCGAGCGGTACCCCGACCTCGCCGCCGACGGGCTACCCGTCGACTTCCTGCAGAGCGCCGAACCCAAGATCCGCGTCGATGGTCTCGTCCCCGTGACCTGGCCCGCCGACCCAACCCTGGAATGGTGCCCACCCGGCCACGGCGAGGTGTACACCCGCCTCGCGTCTTCCGGCGTCCTCGACGCCCTGCTCGAGCGCGGCTACCGGTACCTCACCATCGCCAACGGAGACAACCTCGGCGCCGCACCCGACCCGCGCCTAGCGGGTTGGTTCGCCGCCACCGACGCCCCCTACGCCGCCGAAGTGTGCCTTCGCACCGCGAACGACCGTAAGGGCGGACACCTCGCCGTCCGCCGCAGCGACGGCCAACTCATCCTCCGCGACACCGCCCAAACGCCGGCCGACCAGATGCACTACTTCACCGACGAACACCGCCACCGATACTTTCACTGCAACAACCTGTGGCTCGACCTGCAACGCCTCCACGACCGCCTCAGCCAGTCCGGGCCGGTACTCGGCCTGCCCCTCATCCGCAACGAAAAGACCGTCGATCCCACCGACCCCACGTCCCCCCGCACCCTCCAGCTCGAGACCGCCATGGGGGCCGCGATCGAGGTCTTCCCCGGCGCTCGTGCCATCGTCGTCGAACGCGGCCGGTTCCTCCCCGTGAAGACCACCAACGAACTGATGCTGCTCCGCTCCGACGTGTTCACCCTCGCCGAGGACGCCCGGCTGGTCACCGACCTCCCCAAGCTCCCCGGGATCGACCTCGACCCACGCCACTACAAGACCATCAACCAGTTCGACGAACGCGTCCAGATCGTCCCCTCCTTGCGCGACGCACGATCCCTGCGCGTCCGCGGCGACTGGACGTTCTCCCATCCCGTCCACGTGACCGGGGACGCCACCCTCGAAGACAACGGACAACAACAGTCAGTACCACCCGACCTCCACTGAACCCGTCGCCCCCGCGTCCGACGGCTGGCCCCGGCAGTCGCCGAGGTCCGGCCGGGCCGGACGGTCACCGTCGACGATGACTCATCGCGGCGCTCGGCTCCCTGACGGCTGCGGTGAGGTCGTGGGGGCAGCCGGTGCGGCAACAGCATGGTCAGGCCAGTCGCGCCCCGCCGGAGACCCAGGGTCAGCAGTCGCCTCGGGTCACCATCGATCGTGGCTACCTCGATGGGGCCCGACCCCGGTCAGAGTCTCCGAGGTCGATGCCCGACTCTGGGCA
>CALMAD010000454.1 GCA_937859105.1 uncultured Propionibacteriaceae bacterium | reverse complement strand
CTCGGCCCGCGCCGACGGCATCTCGGGCAACGACTCCAAAGCCGAGATCTTCGCCGACGGCGAGCGGCAGATGGCCGTCTGGCTCTACCCGCACGACCCCGATCTGCCCGGGTTGGCCCGCGCCGCCTACCCCGATTCCATGGCCGACGTGTTGAACGAGCACCGGGTCTTCCCCGAGAAGGTCGCGGGCTCCGACCTGACGCTCGACATGATCGGCTACCGGCCCCGCCGCCGCGCCGTGCTAAGCGTCGACGTCGCGGGCAACCCCGGGGAACGCCTCTACGTGAAGGTGCTCCGGCAGCGCTTGTTCGAGGAGGTCGCCCTCCGGCACCGCCTCCTCGCGGACGCGGGCGTCCCGGCGCCCGTCGTCGCCGCCGAGACGTCCGACTGCCTCCTGGTGCTGCGGGAGCTGCCGGGCGTCCCGCTGGCGCGCGCGGTCTTCGAGACCGTCCCGCCGTGCACCGGCGAGCAGCTTGTCGAGCTGCTGGACGCCATGCCCGCCGGCGTGGCGAAGCTGCCGCGGCGTCCGCCCTGGTCGGACTCGGTCGGGCACTACGGCGCGATGGTCACCGGCGCCCTGCCGGCCACCGAGCGCCGGATGGGGTGGCTCGTGCAGGCGATCTCCGCGGGGCTCGCCGGAATACCCGCCGGCGACGAGCCCACGCACGGAGACTTCCACGAGGGCCAACTGCACGTCGCGCGCGGGCGCGTCGTGGGCGTCCTCGACGTGGACACGATCGGCCCCGGCCGCCGCGCCGACGACCTCGCCTGCCTCGTCGCGCACCTGACGACGATCCAGCGCATGAACGGCGAGCAGACCGAGCGCGTGCATCGGCTCATCCGCGACTGGGTGCCGGTGTTCGACGAGCGGGTCGACCCCATCGAGTTGCGCCTGCGGGCCGCGGCCGTGATCATCTCGCTCGCGACCGGCCCCTACCGCGGGCAGGAGCCCGACTGGCAGCGCGAGACCCTCGCGATGCTGGACGCCGCCGAGGCCCTGGTCCGGCAGGTCGCCTGAGCGCCCCGGTGCCTCCGCGGCGCCGGCTCGTCAGCCTCCCGCGCGCGGGCGTCCGGACGAACGTCCGCCCTCCCGGAAGGGCTACGGAATGCGTCCCGGCGAACTCTCCGAAGCCCGCTCGCGAAAAGTGCCTCCGGAGTAGGCTGCCCACATGAGTGGATTGACTGAGTCTGGAACACCGTTTGAGCCGGTGTACGGCCCTGAAGCGCTGAAGGATTTCAAGCCCGAGGAGCAACTCGGTGCGCCGGGCAAGTATCCCTACACGCGGGGCGTATACCCGACCATGTACACCGCCCGCCCGTGGACCATGCGTCAGTACGCCGGCTTCGGCAACGCGCAGGAGTCCAACCAGCGGTACAAGGAGCTCATCGCCAACGGCACGATGGGCCTGTCGGTCGCCTTCGACCTGCCCACGCAGATGGGCCACGACTCCGACGCCCCGATCGCCGAGGGCGAGGTCGGCAAGGTCGGCGTCGCGATCGACTCGATCGAAGACATGCGGATCCTGTTCGACGGCATCGACCTCGGCAAGGTCTCCACGTCGATGACCATCAACGCCCCCGCCGCCGTGCTGCTGCTGCTCTACCAGCTCGTCGCCGAAGAGAACGGGACGCCGGCGGATCAGCTCACCGGCACGATCCAGAACGACGTGCTCAAGGAGTACATCGCCCGCGGCACCTACATCTTCCCGCCGGCCCCGTCGCTGCGGCTGATCTCCGACATCTTCGCGTACTGCCGCGACAACATCCCGAAGTGGAACACGATCTCGATCTCCGGCTACCACATGGCCGAGGCCGGCGCGACGCCGGCCGAGGAGATCGCGTTCACCCTCGCCGACGGCATCGCCTACGTCGAGGCCGCTCAGAAGGCCGGGCTGCACGTCGACGACATCGCGCCGCGCCTGTCGTTCTTCTTCGTGGCCCGCACGACGATCCTCGAGGAGGTCGCGAAGTTCCGCGCCGCCCGTCGCGTCTGGGCGAAGATCATGAAGGAGCGCTTCAACGCCCAGAAGCCGAAGTCGATGATGCTGCGCTTCCACACGCAGACGGCCGGCGTCCAGCTGACCGCGCAGCAGCCCGAGGTGAACATGGTCCGCGTGGCCGTGCAGGCGCTCGCGGCGACCATGGGCGGCACGCAGTCGCTGCACACGAACAGCTTCGATGAGGCCATCGCGCTGCCGACGCAGAAGGCGGCCCGCCTGGCGCTGCGCACGCAGCAGATCATCGCGTTCGAGTCCGACGTCTGCAAGACGGTCGATCCGTGGGCCGGCTCGTACGTCGTCGAGTCGTTGACGGACGCCCTCGAGGCCGAGATCTGGGAGTACATCGCGAAGGTCGACGAGCACGGCGGCGCCGTGAAGGCGATCGAGCAGAGCTACCAGAAGGGCGAGATCGAGGATTCGGCGTTCACCTACGCCACCCAGGTCGACAGCGGCGAGCGCGTCGTCGTCGGCGTCAACCGCTTCCAGATCGACGAGGAGGAGCACTACGAGCCCCTCCGCGTCGACCCGACCATCGGCGATCAGCAGAAGGCCCGCCTGGCGGACCTCCGCTCCCGTCGCGACAACGAGGCCGTCGAGGCCGCGCTCGCGAAGATCAAGGAGGCCGCGCAGGGCGACGAGAACCTGCTCTACCCGATGCGCGAGGCGCTGAAGCTGTCCGCCACGATCGGCGAGGTCTGCAACGCGCTCCGCGACGTCTGGGGCCAGTACCAGCCGAACGACGGCGTGTAAGCCTCTCGTCGGTTCAGCC
>CALMAD010000453.1 GCA_937859105.1 uncultured Propionibacteriaceae bacterium | reverse complement strand
GTCGAGGTCAACGACTCCGAGTTGGGGAACGGACGCCTCGTCCTCCTCCACGACCCCGCCGGCAACCCGGCGTGGGACGGGGAGTTTCGGTGCGTGACGTATGCTCGCGCGGAGGTCGACGCGGAGATGATCACCGACCCGCTGCTCGCCGAGGTCGGTTGGTCGTGGCTGATCGACGCGCTCGACCGGCATCAGGCCGAGTACACCGCCCCCTCGGGCACCGTGACGGCCGTGGCGTCGCAGTCCTTCGGTTCGATGGAGGACGATCCGCAGCGCGCCGAGATCGAGATCCGCGCGTCCTGGACGCCGGTCGTCACCACCGGCGACGACATGATCGCCCACGCCCACGCCTGGCAGGATCTGCTCTGCCTCGTGTCCGGCCTGCCCATGCTGCCCGACGGCGTCGTGCCGATGCCCCTGAACCGTTCGGCCTCGCGGCGGCGATGAGCGAGGTCGAGGCCACCGACAGCCCCCCGAGCTACGAGCTCGTGGCGTCGCCCGCGGGCGGCGTCCCTCCCGTCGTCGACGACGCCGGCGCCTACGCCGACGCGAAGGCGTCCCTCGCCGGCGCCAGCGGCCCCCTCGCCGTGGACACCGAGAGGGCGCAGAGCTTCCGCTACTCTGCGAAGGCGTACCTGATCCAGCTCGCGCGCGGCGACGCCGGCACGGTTCTGCTCGACCCGGTCGCCTTCGAGGGGGCCGCCCCCCGGGCCGACCTGTCGGACCTCGGCGCGTCGTTGGCGGACGCGGAGTGGATCATCCACGCCGCCACCCAGGATCTGGGCTGTCTCGCCGAAGTCGGCCTCGTGCCCCGGCGGCTGTTCGACACCGAGCTCGCCGGACGCTTGCTCGGCCTGCCCCGCGTGTCGCTGTCCAGCCTGACCGAGCGCGCGCTCGGGAAGACCCTGGCCAAAGAGCATTCGGCGGCCGACTGGTCGAAGCGGCCGCTGCCGGCCGACTGGCTGAACTACGCGGCGCTCGACGTCGAGTTGCTCGTCCCGCTGCGCGATTGGGCGGCCGACGAGCTGGAGAAGGCGGGCAAAGACGAGTGGGCGCGACAGGAGTTCGCGTGGCTCGCCGAGCACGCCGCCGACCCGCCGCACCGGCGGGAGGACCCGTGGCGGCGGACGTCCGGCATCCACGAGGTCCGCGCGCCCGTCGCGCTCGCGGCTGTGCGGGAGCTCTGGCACGCCCGGGACGAACTCGCCGAGTCCCTCGATCGCGCGCCCGGGCGCGTCCTGGCCGACCAGGCCATCAGCGAGGTGGCCAAGAAGGTCAACGCCGGCCACCGATCGATCACCCGGCAGGAGCTCCGCTCGGTGCGCGGGTTCACCTGGCGGCTGGCGGCCCGCCACGAGTCGGTGTGGCTCGACGCGATCGAGCGGGCCGCCGCGCTGACGCGCACCGACCTGCCGCCGGCGTCCGTCTCACCCGACGGCCCGCCGCCGCCCCGAACCTGGTCGCACCGCAACCCCGACGCCGCCGCGCGCTGGGCGAAGGTACGGCCGCTCACGGTCGCTCTCGCCGAGAAGCTCAGCGTGCCCGTGGAAAACCTCATCTCCCCGGACGCCATCCGCCGACTCTGCTGGGAGCCTCCCGCCGAGCACACCGTCGACGCCGTGGACGCCTACCTGGCCGGCCGCGGGGCGCGCGCCTGGCAGCGCGAACTGGTCGTCGGCGCGATCACGCCTGCGCTGGGTTGACCCGCCGGTCGGCCGGCAGGTCGGCCTCGCCCTCCACCACGAACTCCACCACCGTGCGCGCCAGCGCCTGAGCGGTCAGCCCCAAATCCTCGAGGATCTCCGAGCGCGACCCCTGCGCGAGGAACCGCTGCGGGATGCCGAGCGGGTACACCGGCGTCCGCACTCCCTGCTCCGCGAGCTCGAGCGCCAGCCGCGTGCCCAGGCCGCCCGCGACCCCACTGTCCTCCAGTGTCACGACGGCGGCGTGCTCGCGACACAACTCCACCAGGTCGCCCGACACCGGCAGCGCCCAGACCGGGTCGACGACGGTCGCCCCGATGCCCTGGACGCCCACCCGCGACCCGACCTGCACGGCCAGGGAGGCGAACTGCCCGTAGCCGACGATCAGCACGCGCGGATCGGACGCCTCCGCGAGCACGTCGACCGACCCGCGCCGCCGCACGGCCGGCACCGGGTCGGGCACCGCCTCTTTGCTGAACCGGATCACCGTCGGTGCATCCGACACCCCCACCGCCCGCTGCAGCGCCTCGTCGAGCCGCTGCTCGTCACGCGGATCGGCGAGCTGGAGGCCCGGCACCAGCCCGGCGATCGTGTGATCCCACATGCCGTTGTGGCTGGGCCCGTCGGTGCCGGTGACGCCGGCCCGGTCGAGCACGAACGTGACGCCCAGCCGGTGCAGGGCGACATCGAGGAGCACCTGGTCGAACGCGCGATTCAGGAAGGTCGCGTACACCGCGAAGACGGGGTGGAGGCCGCCGCGCGCGAGGCCCGCTGCGAACGTGGTCGCATGCTGCTCGGCGATGCCGACGTCGAACACCCGCTCAGGGAACTCGGCGGCGAACGCTCCCAGGCCCGTCGGGTGCAACATGGCCGCGGTGATCGCGACGACGGACGGATCGCGGCGCCCGATCTCCACCATCTGGTCGCTGAACGCCTCCGTCCAGGTGCGCCGGTGGACGCCGCCGCCGACCGGCAGGCCCGTCACGCAGTCGATGCGACCGACGGCGTGGAACCGATCCTCCTCGTTCTGTTCAGCCGCCTCGAACCCCTTGCCCTTCTCGGTGATCGCATGCACGATCACGGGCCCGCCGAAGGTGCGCGCCGCGTCGAGCGCCCGCTCCAGCGCGCCCAGGTCGTGGCCGTCGATCGGCCCGAGGTACTTCATGCCCAGGTCGCTGAACAGGCCCTGCGGCGCGATGACGTCTTTCACCCCGGTCTTGAGTCCGTGCATGAGGTCGTACACCGGGCCGCCCACGAGCGGGGCCGACCGGACGCCCCTCTTGATCACGTCGAGCGCCTGCTCGTAGCGCGGGTCGGTGCGCAGGCCCTGCAGGTGCCAGGCCAGGCCGCCCACGGTCGGCGTGTACGAACGGCCGTTGTCGTTCACGACGATGACGAGCCTGAGGTCGGGCTCGACCGCGATGTTGTTCAGCGCCTCCCAGGCCATGCCGCCGGTGAGGGCGCCGTCGCCGACGACCGCCACGACAGTCCGGTCTTCTCCGCGCAGCTGGAAGGCCTTGGCCAGGCCCGCCGACCACGACAGCGACGTCGACGCGTGGCTGTTCTCGACCCAGTCGTGCTCCGACTCCTCCCGCGACTGGTAGCCCGACAGGCCGCCCTTCTGCCGGAGATGGTCGAAGCCGGCCTGACGACCCGTCAAGATCTTGTGCACGTAGCTCTGGTGCCCGGTGTCGAAGACGATGGGGTCGTGCGGCGAGTCGAACACGCGATGCAGCGCCAGCGTCAGTTCGACGACCCCCAGGTTGGGCCCGAGGTGACCCCCGGTACGGCTCACCTTGTCGATCAAGAACTGCCGGATCTCCCCCGCGAGAGCGCCCAGCTCCCGCGGGGTCAGATCACGGACATCGCGCGGGCCATGAATGCCCTCGAGCAGAGACATAGGGTCGATTCTAGGCACATTCACCGCGCCGCTACCTCAGCCCGCGTCACAGCTTGCGTACGAAAACCCGGCCGCGCAGCACTTCCTCCACCAGCGCGACCTCCCGCTGCCGCCGCTTCAGCGCCGCCCCCTGCTCCTGCCATGCCAGCGTCGCCGCCTCGACCACCTCGGGCGACACCATGTCGCCCAGACTCACCCGCACCTCGGACAACCCCGCCTCGCACGAGCGCACCTGGGCGGCCACGCATTCGGCGGCGAACCGCGCCAGCACCACCGGGTGGCGCCGCAACACGGCGTACCCGCGGAAGTCGGCCGGGCAGCAGTCGAGCAGGAACTCCGCCGCCGTCTCCTCCCACCGCGGCGCGCCCGGAGGCCGCACCTGTACCGGCCAGCCGGGCGGCACGTACCCCTCCGACGCCCGCCCCTTGTCTCGCTGCGTCGCGGTGACCATCGCGCCCCCTTCATCGAACCTACGTTCGATTCTAGGACGCCGTGGTCCCTCTGCCAAGCCCGCGCCCCTGACGCCGGGCCGGAGGACGTCTCACAGGACGAACGTCACCAGCGCGGTCGCGACGACCAAGGCGGCGAACAGCCCTCCGATCACCCAAGGACGCCACGCCGGACGCCGCGGCCCGCCCAGCGTCGTCAGAGCGGCAGCCAGCGGCGCGCCGAGGAACGGCGTCCACAACATCTCCAGAGGCAATGCCGTCGACCACAACGGCAGCGACACGATGAAGGCCGCCATGACGGCCCACCACTCCCAGCCCAGCCGGAAGACGGCCGCACCGGCGGCGTCCGCGATGAGCCCGCTTGTGCCCAACCCGACCAGGAGCAGCGCGAGCGCGCGCTGGTCGATATCGACGCCCGTCTCGCCGAACGGGTTGAAGATCGGCCCGAGGATCGTCGCCGCGAAACCCACGATCACGACGATCATGACGCCGGCCAGGTAGGAATAGGCGATCCGGGAGCCGCCCGTCGGCGACTCCCGGATCCGGAACCTGATCTCGTCCATCGCGGACGAGGGTACCTCCTGACTCCGCTACTTCTTCAGCAGCGACCGCAGGACGTACTGCAGGATGCCGCCGTTGCGGAAGTAGTCGGCCTCCCCTGGCGTGTCGATACGGACGACGGCGTCGAACGTGACCGGCTCGGCCCCGTCCTTGGTCGCGGTGACCTTGACCGTCTTCGGCGTCGTGCCGTCGTTCAGCGCGGTGACTCCCTCGACGGAGAACGTCTCCTCACCGGTCAGGCCCAGCGAGTCGGCGGACTCGCCCTCGGGGAACTGCAGCGGCAGCACGCCCATGCCGATGAGGTTGGAGCGGTGGATCCGCTCGTAGCTCTCGGCGATCACGACGGTGACGCCGAGCAGCGACGTCCCCTTCGCCGCCCAGTCGCGCGAGCTGCCGGAGCCGTACTCCTTGCCCGCCAGGATGACCAGCGGGGTGCCGGCCTTCGCGTAGTTCTGCGCAGCGTCGTACACGAACGAGACCGGGCCGCCCTCCTGCGTGAAGTCGCGCGTGTAGCCGCCCTCGGTGCCGGGAGCGATTTGGTTGCGCAGCCGGATGTTCGCGAACGTACCGCGGATCATCACCTCGTGGTTGCCGCGACGCGACCCGTACGAGTTGAAGTCCTTGCGCTCGACGCCGTGACCGGTGAGGTACTGGCCCGCCGGGGTGTCCGCCTTGATCGCGCCGGCCGGCGAGATGTGGTCGGTGGTGACCGAGTCGCCCAGCTTCAGCAGCACCCGCGCGCCCGCGATGTCGGAGACGGGCTCCGGCTCGGCCGGCATGTTCTCGAAGTACGTGGGCTTGCGGACGTAGGTCGAGTCGGCGTCCCACTCGAACACGTCGCCCTCGGGCGTCGGCAGCTCGCGCCAGTCGCTCGTGCCGGCGAAGACGTCGGCGTAGCGCGTCCGGAACATGTCGGCGCTGATGGACGACCCCACGATCTCGTCGATCTCGGCCTGGGTGGGCCAGATGTCGCGCAGGAAGACGTCGTTGCCGTCGGCGTCCTGCCCGAGAGGCTCGGTGGTGATGTCGAGGTCCATGCGACCGGCGAGCGCGTACGCGACGACGAGCGGCGGGCTCGCGAGGTAGTTCATCTTCACGTCGGGGTTGATGCGCCCCTCGAAGTTGCGGTTGCCCGACAGGACGCTCACCACGGCCATGTCGTTGTCGTTGATCGCCTTGCTGACCTCGGGGATGAGCGGGCCCGAGTTGCCGATGCAGGTGGTGCAGCCGTAGCCGACCAGGTTGAAGCCGAGCTTGTCGAGGTACTCGGTCAGGCCGGCCTTCTCGTAGTAGTCGGTGACAACCTGCGACCCGGGCGCCAACGAGGTCTTGACCCACGGCTTGCGCTGGAGGCCCTTCTCGACGGCCTTCTTGGCGACGAGGCCGGCGCCCAGCATCACGCTCGGGTTCGATGTGTTGGTGCACGACGTGATCGCGGCGACCGCCACGGCGCCGGTCGGCAGCTCGAACTCCTCGCCGGAGCCGAGCGTGACGTCCACACCCTTCACCTCGTCGGTGTACGAGACGACCGTGTCGGCGAAGGTCTGCTTCGCGTCGGCGAGCACGATCCGGTCCTGCGGCCGCTTGGGGCCCGCGATCGACGGGACGACCGTCGCCAGATCGAGCTCGAGGTACTCGGAGAACCGGGGCTCGTGGTCGGGATCGTGCCACAGGCCCTGCTCCTTGCAGTAGGCCTCCACGAGCGCGACCTGCTCTTCCGACCGGCCGGTCAGCCGCAGGTAATCGGTCGTCTTCTCGTCGATCGGGAAGATCGCGACCGTGGACCCGTACTCGGGGCTCATGTTGCCGATCGTGGCGCGGTTCGCCAGCGGCACCTCGGCGACGCCCGGGCCGTAGAACTCGACGAACTTGCCGACGACCTTGTGCTGGCGCAGCCGCTCGGTGATCGTCAGGACGAGGTCGGTCGCCGTCGTCCCCTCGGGCAGCTTGCCCGTCAGCTTGAAGCCGACGACCCGCGGGATCAGCATGCTCACCGGCTGGCCCAGCATGGCGGCCTCGGCCTCGATGCCGCCGACGCCCCACCCGAGGACGCCGAGGCCGTTGACCATCGTGGTGTGCGAGTCGGTGCCGACGCACGTGTCCGGGTAGGCCTGCAGGACGCCGTCGACCTCGCGCGGGAACACGACGCGGGCGAGGTTCTCGATGTTCACCTGGTGCACGATGCCGGTGCCGGGCGGGACGACGACGAAGTCGTGGAACGCCGTCTGGCCCCAGCGGAGGAACTGGTAGCGCTCGCGGTTGCGCTTGTACTCCATCTCGACGTTGCGCTGGAAGGCGTCGGGGGTGCCGAAGACATCGATCTGCACCGAGTGGTCGATCACGAGTTCGGAGGGCGCGAGCGGGTTCACCTTCGACGGGTCGCCGCCCAGGTCGGCGATCGCCTCACGCATGGTGGCGAGGTCGACGATGCAGGGGACACCCGTGAAGTCCTGCATGATCACGCGCGCGGGCGTGTACTGGATCTCCTTGCTGGGCTCGGCGTTCTCGTCCCACGACCCCAGCGCCTTGATGTCGTCGGCGGTGATGTTCGCGCCGTCTTCGTTGCGGAGCAGGTTCTCGAGCAACACTTTGAGGCTGAACGGGAGGTTCTTCGAACCCTCTACCGAGTCCAGCTTGAAGATCTCGTACTCCGTGCCGGAAACATCCAGGGTGCCCTTCGCACCGAAACTGTTCTCGCTCATGCGGTGTCCTCCAGGTCTCGTCGTCGAAAACTATCTCGATATCAAGATAGCACGGCGTCGTGCTTTACTGTCCCTACTGTGGTGATCCCCAGTGTTCTCGCATTCCCGGCGTCGCGCCACCAGTCTGTCCGCGACGGCGCTGCTCGTCGTACATGGCGCGCAACTCGTCGTCGCTCATCACCAGGTACACGAGCCCGCAGTCGTGGGGCCCCGTGACGCCCATCTGGCACAGGGAACACTTTTCGCCCGGACGGATCGGACACCGGGCCTCCACAGGTCGATTCACCACCGCGATTCTCTCATCACCTCGAGACATCCGCGGCTATCTGCCCAGGATCGTCACAGCTTCGACATGATGCGTCATCGGGAACAGATCGAACGCGCGAACCGACCGCACACCCCAGCCGGACGCCGCGGCCGTGGCCACGTCACGCGCGAGAGCGGCCGGGTCGCAGGCGACGTAGGCGATCGCGCGCGGCTCGAGGGCCAGCACGGCGTCCATCACGCGCCGCCCGGCGCCCGTGCGCGGCGGGTCGAGCACGACCAGGTCAGCGCGTCGCGGCAGCCGGTGGAGCGACCGCTCCACCGACCCGGCGACGAGCTTCGCCTCCGGCACGTTCCGGCGGGCCAGCGCGATCGCGGGCTTGCTGCCCTCCACCCCGAGCACCCGGACGCCGGCGTCCGTGAGCGCCCCGGCGAACAGCCCGACGCCGCAGTACAGGTCGAGGGCCGACTCCCCCGGCTGCGGCCGCAGCCCGTCGAGGACGGCGGCCACGAGCGTGTCGGCCGATGCTGGGTGGACCTGCCAGAACCCGTTCGCGTGGACGGACCAGCCGCGTCCGGCGGCACGCTCCCGCAGGACCGTGTCGTCGCGCGGCGTCCCCCAATGGACGCCGCCCTCCGCCGGCGCGACACCGACGAGCGCGTCGGCGCTCGCGGCGTCCTCGCCCACGGTGGCGGGGGGCGTGGCGAGCGCGGGCACCGCGATCCGGCAGCCGCCCTCGGGCAGCGGAACGACCCGGCCCGAGCCGTGCGCCTTGAGGCCGTGGGCACCCTCGGGGGTCCGGTGGTAGCGCACGCGGGTTCGCCAGCCCAGGGCGGGCGGATCGACGGCCTCCACCACGGCGTCGAAGCCCAGCCCGGCGAGCCGGCGCAGTTGCTCGTCGAGCACGGACGCCTTGAGGCGTCGCTGCTCGCCGATCTCGACGTGCTGGAAGTCGCACCCGCCGCACTCGCCGGCGACCGGACAGGGGGCGTCCACGCGATGGGGGCTCGGCCGGAGCACCTCAGCGACGTCCGCCCGGCCGAAGCGCGCCCCGGCGTCCCGGACGCGCAGCGTCACGAGCTCGCCCTCCAGCGCATGGCGGACGAACCAGACATAGGAGTCCAGGCGCGCCACCCAGTGGCCGCCGTGCGCCACGGGGCCGACCGTGACCGGCCCGATGACGTCGCCCGGCCGGACGAGGGCGGGATCAGTCGTCAATGTGGGTCCCGGAGTGGACGCGGCCGCGGCCCGCCTTCCGCCAGGCCGCCGTGGAGTTGCGCTGCGCGCGGGCGACCGCATGCTTCGACGACCGCAGCATGTACGGAACGGCCGTCACCATGACGCCCGGCATGAGGTTGAGCCGCGCCTTGAGGAACAGCCCCGTCTGGTTGTGCAGGATCCGCTCCCACCAGTGCCCCACGATCAACTCCGGCACGTACACGCAGACCACGTCGCGCGGGTTGCCCGACCGGATTCCGCTGACGTAGTTCAGGAACGGCCCGACCACTTCCCGGAACGGCGAGGCGATCACCTTCAGCGGGATCCCGACGTCCTGGGCTTCCCACTCGGCGCGCATCTGCCGGGTCTCGTCCTCGTTGATGCCGACCATCACGGCCTCGATCGAGTTCGCCCGGCTGGCACGCGCGAAGTTCACCGCCCGCAGCGTCGGCTTGTTCACCCCGCTGACGAGGATGACGGCGCGCACGCGGCTCGGCAACGTCCGCGCCTCTGTGGGGTCGAGAGCCACCTCGGTGGCCACGTTGTCGTAGTGCGCGCGGATGGCGCGCATGAGCACGAAGAGCACGGCCATCGCGATGATCGCCAGGTAGGCCCCGTAGATCAGCTTGGACGCCAAGACGATGATCAGCACCGTGCCCGTGCACGTCAGTCCGATGGCGTTGATCGCCCGCGAGCGCTGCATGACCGCGCGGGCCCGGGCGTCCGTCTCGGTGCGCAGGTGCCGGTTCCAGTGCCGCATCATGCCGAACTGGCTGACCGTGAACGACACGAAGACGCCCACGACGTACAGCTGGATCAGGGCGGTCACGCTCGCGTTGAACACGAGAACGAGGGTGATCGCCGCGCCGGCCAGCAGCATGATGCCGTTGCTGTAGGCGAGCCGGTCGCCGCGGGTGTAGAGCATCCGGGGCAGGTAGCCGTCGCGCGCGAGGATCGAGCTGAGCACCGGGAAGCCGTTGAAGGCCGTGTTGGCCGCCAGGATCAGGATGATCATCGTCATCGTGATCACGAAGTAGAACCCGGGCGTGAACGTGTTGAACACGGTCGCCGCCAACTGGCCCATCGTCGTGTCGTGGCCGCCCTCGACGCGCTGGCCGTTGAGGGTGAAGTACGAGCCGCCGTGCTCGTCGATCATCTTCGCGCCGGTGAGGTTCGCCAGCACGATGATGCCCCCGAGCATGCTGAGCGCGATGCCGCCCAGCAGCGCGAGCGTCGTCGCGGCGTTGCCGCTCTTCGGCTCTTTGAACGCCGGGACGCCGTTGCTGATCGCCTCCACGCCCGTCAGGGCGGCACAGCCCGAACTGAATGCCCTGGCCAGCAGCGCGATGAGCGCGAAGCCGGTGAGCTGGCTGTAGAACGGGTCGCCCACCACCTCGAACCGCGCGGTCGGCGCCTGCAGCGGCTCGCCGAGCGCGAAGATACGCGTGAGGCCCCAGGCCGTCATGCCCAGGACGCCGATCATGAACCCGTACGTCGGGATCGCGAACAGGGTGCCCGACTCCCGGACGCCTCGCAGGTTCATCGCCATCAACAGCAGGATCACCACCGCCGCGATGAGCCCCTCGTGCCCCGCGATCATCGGGATCATCGCCTTCGCGTTCTGGACGCCCGAACTCACCGACACCGCGACCGTGAGCACGTAATCGACCAACAGCGCGCTCGCGACGACCAGCCCCGCCGTCGGCCCCACGTTGACCGTGGCGACCTCGTAATCGCCGCCCCCGGACGGGTAGGCGTGCACGGTCTGCCGGTACGACAGCACGACCACGAGCATGACCACCGCCACGGCGACCGCGATCTGCCAGGAGAAGGCGAAACCGGCCATGCCGGCCAGACTCAGCGTGAGCAGGATCTCGTCGGGGGCGTAGGCCACCGAGCTGAGGGCGTCCGATGCGAAGACCGGCAGCGCGATCCGCTTCGGCAAGAGGGTTTCCCCTAATTGCGCGCTCGAGAGCTTCCGTCCGACGAGCACGCGCTTCACGGGATCGGCGACGTTCACGGGGCTACACTCTACTCACGCTGGTTCCCATGCCAGACAGACGCTGGCCCCCATGTCAGCGGGCCATCAACACGGGAGGGCGTGCGCCTGTGCACATCGTCATCATGGGCTGCGGGCGGGTCGGTTCGTCCCTCGCGCGCAGCCTCGAGCGACGGGGGCACTCCGTCGCCGTCATCGACATCAACGCCGACTCGTTCCGGCGGCTCGGGCCGTCGTTCCGCGGCAAGACGATCAAGGGCGTGGGGTTCGACCGCAAGGTCCTGACAGCGGCCGGCATCAAGGAGGCCGACGGGTTCGCTGCCGTCTCCAGCGGCGACAACAGCAACATCCTGTCCGCCCGGGTGGTGCGCGAGACGTACGGCGTCCACAACGTCGTCGCCCGCATCTACGACCAGGGCCGTGCGGAAGTGTACGAGCGTCTCGGCATCCCCTCCGTCGCTACGGTGCGTTGGGCCGCCGACCAGGTGCTACGCCGCCTCCTGCCCGAGGGGTCGGAGCCGCTGTGGCGCGACCCGTCGGGCAGCGTCCGGCTGATCGAGGTGCACGTCGACAGCGCATGGGTCGGCACGCGCGTTGCGGAGATGCAGCGGCGCATCAAAGCCCCGATCCCCTTCCTGTCGCGGTTCGGTCAGGGCCTCGTGCCCGACGAGACCACGTTGTTCCAGGACGGCGACCTGCTCTACGCGGGCGTCGCGAACGACGACGAGTCCCGCGTCGAGGCCATCCTCGGCCAGCCGCCGGCCCAACACTGAAAGGCATCCCATGCGCGTCGCTATCGCCGGAGCCGGCAACGTCGGGCGTTCGATCGCCCGCGAACTCATCGCGAACGGCCACACCGTCCTGCTGATCGACCGGGACCCGAACGCGATCAAGACCGACAGCGTCCCGGGCGCCGAGTGGCTGCTGGCGGACGCCTGCGAGGTCGACTCGCTGGAAGAAGCCCGCATCGACAAAGTCGACGTCGCCATCGCCGCCACCGGCGACGACAAGGCCAACCTGGTGCACTCGCTGGTCGCGAAGACCGAGTTCGCGGTGCCGCGCACGGTCGCCCGGGTGAACCACCCGAGCAACGAGTGGATGTTCGACGAGGTGTGGGGCGTCGACGTCGCGGTGTCCACACCCCGGCTCATGTGCGCGCTGGTGGAGGAGGCGGTGACGGTCGGCGACCTCGTCCGGCTCTTCAGCTTCCGCGGCGGCAAGACCAACCTGGTCGAGATGACGCTGCCGTTCGACAGCCCGATCGTCGGACGCCGCGTCGCCGACCTGAACCTGCCGGGCGACTTCGTGCTCGTCGCGGTGATCCGCGACGGCGAGGCGCGCGCGCCGCAGCACGACGCCGCTCTCGAGGGCGGCGACGAACTCCTCTTCATCGGCAACCCGGACGCCGAGCATGCCCTCGCGCAGTTCCTGGCGCCCAGCGAGCAGCGGCTCCAGCAGGGCGACGACGATGACAATGATGACGACGACTGACCCGGTCAACTCACCGATCGCGCCCAAGGCGCCCGCGTGAGCAAGCCTCAGATGAGCTGGTACCAGGGGTTGTAGATGCGCCGCTCGCCGTCGACATCGGAGATCCGACCCTCCACCACGAGCTGACGGCCCGCCTCGATGCCGGGGATCTGGTGGCGGCCCATGAAGATCAGCGAGATGGTTCCCGTGCCGTCGGACAGTTCAGCCTCCAGCCACGGGGTCGACTCCATCGGGTGAACGGTCAGCACCTCGATCGTGCCGCGCAGCCGGGCCTTCTGCCGGTCGGAGCAATGCTGGATCGTGTCGGCGCCCGACTGCTCCGCGACCTTGCGCAGGTCGTCGTGGACGAGTTCGTCGTTCGACTTCGTCAGTCGCGACAACCAATCCTTGATCGACATCACGGCACCCTCCTCATCACCCGCGGGCGGCCAGTGCCCGCGGGCTCAACTCTCCGCCGGGGCGTCAGGAAGGCTCAGCGTGATCAACTCGCCGGGCACGCGCGGCTCGTCGTCGCGGTTCACCACGACGTTGCGGAAGAACTCGACGAAGACGTCCGCCGGCGGCTCCTCGCCCTCCGACATTCCGGCCTGCCCCATGAGC
>CALMAD010000452.1 GCA_937859105.1 uncultured Propionibacteriaceae bacterium | reverse complement strand
CCGGGAGCCGGGCGCGTCGACGATCTCGCCCGCCCGAACTGAGGCACGGCTTCGCCTGGGGGCGTGTGACGTTCTCCACCTCAGAGGGTGGAGAACGTCAGGTAGAAACGCCCACGGGTCAGAGCTCGGCATCCACCGCCGCGTAGTCCAGCCCGGCGGGCGCGAGTTCCCGGACGGACGCCAGCAGCCCCAGCCTCGCCGCCTTCACCTCGGGGTCGGGGTCATTCACGAGCACCTTGTCGAAGAAGGTGTTGATCGCCTCGACGAGCGGTCCCGACGAGGCGGCGAAGGCGGCCAGCGATCCCGCGTGCCCGACCTCGGACGCCTCCCGCGCCAGTTCCTTCTCCTCCGGCAACGCGAGCCGCGCCTCATCCAGGCCCGGCTCCACTCCCTCGGGGACGATCCGGTCGATCCGCACGAGCGCCTCCACCAGCGGCTGCAGCCCGGCCTCCCCGGACGCCTGCCGCAGGTCGTCCAACAGCGCCGCCACAGCCCCCGGAACGTCCATGCTGGGCTCCACTGCCGCCACCTGGCCCACGGTCAGCCCCTCGTCGCGCATGAGCTGCCCGAACCGGCCGAGCACGAACTCGCCGGCGGCGGCCAGCGTCTCGTCATCGACGGCGACGCCCTCGGCGCGGTAGCGCTCGCCGGCGGCGGCCAGCACGTCGGACACCCGCACCGCCGCCAGCGCCGGCACCTCCCGCAGGATGCGCACGAGCCCGAGTGCCGCGCGCCGCAGCCCGAACGGATCCGACGACCCGGTCGGCCGGGCGCCGACGGCGAACATGCCGACCAGCAGGTCCGCGCGGTCGGCGGCGGCGAGCAGCGCGCCGACGGTCGACGCCGGCACCTCATCGGACGCCGTCCGCGGCTTCTCCGTCTCCACGAGCGCCTGCGCGACCTCGGGCGTCTCGCCGCGCCGCGCCGCGTATTCTCCGGCGACGAAGCCCGCCAGCGACGACATCTCCACCACGAGCTGGGTGGCGAGGTCGAACTTCGTGAGCTCCCCGGCGCGCGTCAACGTCGTGCGCTCGGCGTCCGACACCTCGACCCGCCCGGCCAGCGCCGCGGCGACGTCGGCGATGCGCCGCGCCCGCTTGCCGACCGAGCCCAGCTTGTTCTCGAACATCAGGTTCTCGAGGCCCGGCACGAACAAGTCCACGCGCTCGGTCTTGAGGTCGGCGTTCCAGAAGAACAGCGCGTCCTCGAACCGCGCCCGGACGACCGCCTCGTTGCCCCGCGCGACCAGGTCGTCGTCGCAGAGCCCGTTCGCGACGGTCACGAAGGCCGGCATGAGCGCGCCGGAGGCGTCGTACAGCGGCAGGTACCGCTGGTGCTTGCGCATCACCGTGGTGAGGATCTGCGCGGGCAGTTCCAGGTAGCGCTCGTCGAAGCGGCCCAGCACGGCGTGCGGGTCTTCGACCAGGTTGGTGATCTCGTCCACCAGGGCCGACTCGCCCTCGAAGTCGATCGTGCCGCCCACCCCGGACGCCAGCGCCGCGGCCTGCTCGATCACGGCGGCCCGTCGCTGGCCGGTGAACACCTCGATGGATCCGGCGCCGATGGTCGGCAGCAACTCGTCGGCGGAGGGGACGTCCACATGCCCCACGAGCGCGCCGTCGGAGCGGCGGCCGCCGGTCATGCCCGCGGTCACGCGCTGCAGGTACGTGGTGCGACCGGCGACGACGTCGGAGATCCGCGCCGGCACCACCGCGTCGCCCCACAGGGCCACCAGCCACCGGATCGCCCGGCTGAACGACAACTCGGGGTCGCGCCAGCGCATGTTCTTCTCGGCGCGCAGCCCGGCGACGACGTCCTCGACGATGGACGCCGCGACGTCCAGCACGTGCCGCCCGGCGATCGCGATGCGGACGGCCGCGTGCTCGTTCCCGCCGAACTCGGCCTTCACGATCTCGTCGACGCCGACGCCCTGGCCCCGCATGAAGCCGGCGAGGGCCTTCGTCGGGTTGCCGTCGGCGTCGAACGCGGCCTGCCAGCGCGGGCCCTTCTTGAGTTGCTCGGCATCGGGCTCCACGGCGGACACGGCGTCCACGAGGGCGACGATGCGCCGGGGCGTGCCGTCGACGGTGATCTCTCCGTGCGTGAGGCGCGTCGCGCCGAGCTTCTCGGTGAGCGCCGCCCGGACGGCCTCGATCGTCTGCCCGACGACATGCGGCGGCAGCTCCTCGAGGCCGATCTCGAGCGCGAGCGTGCGCGGCTCGTCGCCGAGCCCCGCCCGGTCGGACGCCTCCGGCTCGGCCACCTCGTCGGTGACCTGCTTCAGCAGCGGGAAGCCCTGCTCTTCGCGCCGCTCGATCCACAGCGTCGCGGTCTCGCGCATGAGCCGGCGCATCGTCGCGAACGCCTTGGCGCGCTCGGTCGTGGAGATGGCGCCGCGGGCGTCCAGCACGTTGAACGCGTGCGACGACTTCAGGATGTAGGTGTGCGCCGGCACGGGCAGCCGCGCCTCGACCATGCGGGTCGCCTCGGAGACGTACGCCTCGTACAGCGTGCGGTTCGTCTCGACGTCGGCGTCGTCGAGGTAGTAGCGGCTCATCTCGTACTCGGACTGGCCAAACGCCTCGCCGTAGGTGATCTCGGTGCCGTCGGGCGCCAGGCTGTACACGATGTTCTTGAAGTGCGTCGCCCCCTGGACGGCCATGATGATGCGCTCGACGCCGTACGTCAGCTCCACCGGGATCGGGTCGAGGTTGTGCCCGCCGACCTGCTGGAAGTAGGTGAACTGCGTGATCTCCATGCCGTCGAGCCAGACCTCCCAGCCCAGGCCCCACGCGCCGATGGCCGGCTGCGCCCAGTTGTCTTCCACGAACCGGACGTCGTGCGCCGCCAGGTCGATGCCGAGCGCCTCGAGGCTGCCGAGGTAGAGCTCCTGCGGGTCGCCGGGCTCGGGCTTCAGGATCACTTGGAACTGCGTGTGCGTCTGCAGCCGGTTCGGGTTCTCCCCGTACCGGGAGTCGTCGGGACGCACCGACGGCTCGACGTACGCCACGTCCCACGGCTCGGGGCCGAGCACGCGCAGCACCGTGGCGGGGTTCATCGTGCCGGCGCCCACCTCCGTGTTGAAAGGCTGGACGACCAGGCAGCCCCGGCTGGTCCAGTAGTCGTTGAGGCGTCGAAGGGCATCTTGCATCGTCAGCACCCCGACAGCATATCGAGGCCGCGACGAGCCCCTCGACCGCGATCAGACCCCCGGACGCCCCTGGCGGGCGAGCGTCACCCCCGCATCAGGCCGGACGCCTCAGGCCCGACCCTCCGCGGACGCCTCGTCGGCCAGCATGTTCGCCGCCTTCTCGTCGGTCGTCTCGCCGGCCTGGCCGCTGAGGTCGGCTTGGCCCGACGAGATGTCGTCTTCAGCCTTGCTCTCGTCGCGCGAGCCCTGGGCGGCCTCGGCGTCAGCCTGGGTCTCGGCGCCCTCGGCGTCGAGCTGGCCCTCGACCTCTTCGGCGGGGTTCGGCTGGTTGGTGTCGTTGTCAGGCATGGTTCCTCCTCGGACGCGTTGCTGTGGAAGACGACGCTAGCGGCGGCGTCCGACAAAAAAACCACCCGGAGGAGTCTTTCCACCCGCCCGGGTGTGCCCTCGCTACTGCGCGAGCCCGTAGAGGCGGTCGCCGGCGTCGCCCAGGCCGGGGACGATGTAGCCCACGTCGTTCAGCCGCTCGTCGACGGCCGCGACGACGAGCGTGCAGGGGACGCCGATCGGGTCGACGAGCTGGCGCATGTTCTCGATGCCCTCGGGGGCGGCGAGCAGGCAGATGCACGTGACGTCGTCGGCGCCGCGGTCGACGAGGAACTGCACCGTGCCGCCCAGCGATCCGCCCGTGGCGAGCATGGGATCGAGGACGTAGCACTGGCGCCCGGACAGATCCTTCGGCAGGCGTTCGGCGTAGGTGAACGGCTGCAGGGTCTCCTCGTCGCGCACCATGCCGACGAACCCGACCTCCGCCGACGGGATCAGCCGCATCATGCCGTCGAGCATGCCCAGCCCGGCGCGCAGGATCGGCACGACCAGCGGCCGCGGCAGGCTCAGATGGACGCCGCGGGCGGGCGCGACGGGCGTCACCACATCGTGGGGCTCGACCCGGACGTGCCGCGTCGCCTCGTAGGCGAGCAGCGTGACGAGCTCGGCGACCAGGTTGCGAAAGGTGGGGGAGTCGGTGTTGACGTCGCGCAGCAGCGAGACCTTGTGTGCGACCAGAGGGTGATCGACATCGATGAGTTCCACGGGGTCAGCTTCCCACATGCGTTGCGCGCGTGACATGGGAGTCCGGCCGTCCGGACGCCGGGGCGGAGGCCGGCCGACGCCGTGTCTGACGCCGGGTCGTCGGCGTCCCACACGGGCGGGGGTGGCGGCGGGTTGGGGGCCCGGCCAGGATGCGAAGTCCGCGTGTGTTCTGCCCCAGAACCTGACACGATGGGAGCCGACGAGAAGGAGTGGTGATGAGCGGACGCGACGAGGACCTCGAAGCCCAGCTGGCCGACCACGGTGACGACCGCCCGGGGATCGACGATCTCGAGGGCGACGACTTCAGCGCGCTCCAGATCGACGATGACGATGAGCTCGACGACGACCTCGAGGATGAGGACGACGACGAGGACGACGAAGACCTCGAGGATGAGGACGACGACGAGGACGACGAAGACCTCGATGACGATCTCGAGGACGACGACGAAGAAGACGAGGACGACGACTACCCCGAGGACGCGACGGAGGAAGACATCGACCTCGTCGTCGCCCTCTACCGCGAAGACGCCAAGCCCGCCGCCCTCGCGCTGCGGCTCGACCTGGCGAACGACCTGGACGAGCTGATCAACCAGCTCCACCGGGTGCCGGGCGAGGCGGGCGTCCTGGGGGTCGTCTCGGTCGCCGGCGACTTCTTCGTGCTGGCCCGGGTGCGCGGCAAGAAGATCCAGGTGCTGCTGTCGGATGCCATCGCGGCCAACGATTGGCCGATCGCGCGCGACGCGGCGGACTACCTGGGCGCCGACATCCCTGAGGACGAGGACGATTCGGGCCCCGTCGGCGACCTCGACATCCTCGCCGACGTGGGCGTCTCGGAGCTCGACCTCGAGGCGCTCGCGAGCGACCTCGACGCCGATTCCGACGAACTCGTCGAGCGGCTCGCCAAGCGCCTCGGCTACGCGGCCGTGTTCAAGAAGGCGGCCGCCGCCTTCGACGTCTGACCGATGGCCGGCGGTACGCGCTGGCTGGGTGCCATGCGGGACGCCCTCGCCGAGGCCGAGCGTGCGGCCGGGCACGGGGACGTCCCGATCGGCGCGGTCGTCGTGGACGCCGCGGGCACGGTCATCGCGCGGGCGGGCAACGAGCGCGAGCTCACCGGTGACCCGACCGCGCACGCGGAGATCCTGGCGTTGCGGCGGGCGGCGGACGTCTTGCGCGAGCGTTCCTCTCCGGCGGGTGCGGATGCCGATCCGGAGGACGCCGCGGCGTCCCAGGCCGACGGCTGGCGGCTCGGCGACTGCACGCTCGTGGTCACGCTGGAGCCGTGCACGATGTGCGCGGGAGCGGTCGTGAACGCGCGGCTGGCCCGGCTGGTGTTCGGGGCGTTCGACCCGAAGGCGGGGGCGGTCTCGTCGCTGCGCGACGTCGTCCGGGACCCGCGGCTCAACCACCGCACCGAGGTGACGGCCGGCGTCCTGGCCGACGAGTGCGGGGCGCTGCTGCGCGACTTCTTCGCGCGACGGCGTCCTGAATGAACCCGGCATGAACGCCGATTGGCGCCCGCCGCGCGCGGCCGTCTAGAATCTCCGGCGGTGGCGTGTCCGAGCGGCCGAAGGAGCGCGCCTCGAAAGCGCGTGAAGGGTCTCCCTTCCGTGGGTTCAAATCCCACCGCCACCGCCAGAGGGCTCTCTACGTGAGTAGAGGGCCCGATCTTCTACTTCCGGCGGGACCCTTAACGGATCGCGCCA
>CALMAD010000451.1 GCA_937859105.1 uncultured Propionibacteriaceae bacterium | reverse complement strand
CATGCTCCTCGTCGGCGGCGGACTCACCCTAAACCCACCGCAGGTATGAAGAGCCCGTTAAGGGCACGTCCCACCGTAGATCCGGTTCAGATCTTTCTCAAGAAAGATTTGTCGAGAGTTGGGCGTAGGCTGCTCGGAGCGGCTGTTCCACGCCTTGTCACCGGAACTTTGGGCGTCCAGAAAATAGAGCATGAATCGTGATGAGTTCGCCCGGTTTGGCGGGTCGATGTGGCGGCCGCGACGATGGGAAACGGCGTTCTGCGTGGGCTCGTCAGCGCAACAAGAGCACGAGCGCCGAGAGCGCGGAGGCGAGCATCGTCACGATCTCGAACTGGCGTTGACTGACCCGGCGGATGACGAAAGTCCCGAGAACGGTGCCCAGCAGGACGAACGGGATGAGGGCGAGGTCGAGGGTGAGCCCGCGCGGTGTGAAAAGCCCGATGGAGGCCGCGAGAGGCACTTTCGAGAGATTGATGAGGGCGAAGAACCACGCGTTCGTTCCGATAAAGCGGCGCTTCTCGATGCGGGCCGCCAAGAAATACAGGGCCATGACGGGGCCGGCTGCATTGGCGGTCATCGTGGTGAATCCGGCCGCGACGCCGGCGGCCCCCGCCTTGGCCCAGTTCGGCTGGACGCCGAGTTCGCTGACGTCGCGGGTGCGGCGGAGACGCTGCACGAGCTGCAGTAGCACCATGGCGAGCAGCAGGCCGCCGATGGTGCGCCGCATGGCGAGGTCGTCGACGCGGTTCATGAACCAGGCGCCCAGTAACAGCCCGGGCAGCACGGTGGGAACCAGCCGGAGCAGCAACCGCCACGACACCCGGCGGTAACGGCTGATCGCGACGAGATCACCGAGGATGAGCAGGAGCAGGACGGTCGCCGTCGACTCTTTCGCGGGCACGATGAGCGCGAAGATGGCGACCGCGATCGCGCCCATGCCGCCGAACGACGTCTTCGAGAAGCCGACGATCACCCCCGCGAAGGCGAGCAGGGCGAGCGCCGGCCACCCGTAGGCGAGCACCTGATCGATCATCACCCTCCTCGCCGATTCGTCAGGCTGAGGGGCGGGCCGGCACCGATCGAGCGGCCGCACCGGCGATCAGCCAGTACGTGGGCATCATCTCATCGACCAGCGCTTCTGGCGCGGAGAGTTGGTCGAGGAGGAGTCCATCCACCAGCGCGACGATCATGCGCGCCCCGGCTTCGGGGTCGGGTCCGTCGAGCGATGCGGCGATCCGGTCGACGAACCGGTCGCGGGCGGCCTTGACGATGCCCTGCAACTCCGGGTGACGCGAGGCGTGGAGGTAGAGCTCGAGGCGTGCCCGGGCGAGGTCCGGGCGGGCACGCACGGCGTCCGCGACCGCTCGCGCCTGGGCGAACAGGGCGGTGGGCGGGCGTCCGGCGTCGGCCAGTGCGCGCGTCTGGTCGTCCACGGTGAGGACGTCGGGCAACTCGGCGTCCGCGAGGTGCGTGAGGACGGCCGCGATGAGCCCGTCGAGGGATCCGAAATGGTACTTGACGAGGCCCTGCGCAACCTCGGCCCGCTGCTCGACCCGGCGATGGGTCAGCCCGCGCATGCCCTCGGCGGCCAGTTGGGCGATCGCGGCGTCGATGAGCCGCGCCCTCGCGGGGCGCGCTTCCGGCCCCGCGGCCGCTGGTTGCGTCATGGCGAGGAGTGTAATAGTTTCCACGACTGTGGAAACGAACTTCTTTCCGACGGTGAACTTCGCACCGGGGGACTGGCTCCTCTGGGCCGGGCGGGGCGCGACGGTGCGGCGCGGGTGGCTGGGGCGGCGCTACGTGTACCTGTTGGGGCCGCGGGCCAACGAGTTCGTGTTCGGCCACGATCACCTGTTTCGGTGGCGCGAGGCGTTCGCCAGCCTGATTCCGGTCGACGGCGAGACGTCCGTCGTGGTCTCCGACGGGGAGGCGCACGGCCGACGGCGCGGGTTGGTGCGTCCCGCGCTCGATCGACGCCACGTCGACGGGTACGTCGACGTGATCGCGCGCACCGCCGCCGAAGCCCTGGACGCGGTGCGGCCGGGCGAGCTCGTGGACGGATACCAGGTGCTTCGCGCGGCGATCCGCCGCGCCACCATGCGCGCGCTCTTCGGAGAGAGCGTCGGCGGGCATGCGGACGACATGGGCGACCTGTTGCAGCCACTCATCGACCTGACCGACCTGCTCCCGGATACCGTGGCGGTCCACCGTCGGCTCCGAACGCCCCGGTGGCGGCGGGCGATGGCGGTGCGCCGACAGCTGGACGCCTTCATCGGCTCCGAGATCGCTCGCGCCCGGGCGGGCGACGCGCCGCCGGACCGGGTGCTGTCGACCCTCGTGCACGGCCGGGACGGGTCCGGGCCGGGGTTGAGCGAGACGGAGATCCGCGACCAGATGGTGACGCTCATCGCTGCCGGGTACGAGACGACCAGCGCGGCGATGGCCTGGACGCTGTACGGGCTCGCGGTCCGGCCCGACCTGGTCGGCCGGGCGACGGAGGAGGCGTCCCGGGCGTGCGAGATCGGCCTGACGGCGTCCGCGATGGGAGAGATGGAGTGGGTGGGCGCGATCGTCCGGGAGGCGCTGCGGCTCTATCCGCCGGCCGTGGTGTCGGCGCGCTACGTCGCGGAAGACTTCACCGTCGAGGGGCGCCGGGTCCGCGCCGGCACGATGCTGCTCTACAGCCCGTACGCGACGCATCGCGACCCGCGGGTATACGACGAGCCGCTGGCGTTCCGGCCTGAGCGGTGGCTATGCGGGGCCACGCGGCCGGCGTCCGAGTATCTGCCGTTCGGCGGCGGCCACCGCTGCCTGGGGTCGACGATGGCGACCACGGAGCTGACCGTCATGCTGGCGACCCTGCTGGCGCGGGGCGGGTACCAGTTGGAGGCCGGGCGCGTCCGGGCGCGGGGCTATGCGGCGATGCGGCCGCGCGACGGGCTGCCGATGCGGCTGAGGTGACGGACGTCCGCGTCAGCCCCGGCGATCGCGTTCGGGCACGCCGGGGCGCATATTGATCACGGACGCCCGCGACACGGCCTTCCAGGTGCCCTGACCCGGCCCCCAGCGTTCGCCACGGGGGCCGAGAACGCTGGACATGGGCGCCTCTCCGGGTGAAGGTGGGTCGCAGCAACCCCGTTGCGCCCGCCCTCCAGCCCTCGACCCACGGAGGTTCCCCATGAGGCCCCTCACCCGCGCCCTCGCCACGGCCACCGCTGCGTGCCTCGCCCTCGGCGCCGCCCTCGTGTCGCCGGCCGAGGCGCGTCCCCCGCGCGAAGTCACGCGGCACACCCAGAAGGTCGCGACGTCCGTCGGCTACGGCGGGGCGGTGAGCTCGGTCGACCCGGAGGCGTCCGCGGCCGGCCTCGCAGTGCTGGCTCGCGGCGGCAACGCGGTCGACGCGGCCGTCACGACGGCCGCGACGCTCGGCGTGACCGAGCCGTACTCGGCCGGCATCGGCGGGGGCGGGTACCTCGTCTACTACGACGCGAAGACCCGCCGGGTGAGCACGATCGACGGGCGCGAGACGGCGCCGGCGTCCATCCCGACGGACGCCTTCACGAACCCCGCGACCGGGGCGCCCTACGCGTTCAACGAGCTGGTGACGAGCGGGCTCTCCGTCGGCGTCCCGGGCACGCTGGCCACGTGGCAGCTCGCCCTCGATCGCTGGGGGACCTCCTCGCTGGCCCGCGCGATCGAGCCGGCGCGGCAGGTTGCGCAGCGGGGCTTCGTGGTCGACGACACGTTCCGCAGCCAGACGCTCGACAACGCGGCGCGGTTCCGGGCGTTCACGTCCAGCCGCGACCTGTGGCTGCCGAACGGCGACGCTCCGGTGGTCGGCAGCGTCTTCCGGAACCCCGACCTGGCCGACACCTACCGGCTGATCCAGCGGCGCGGGCTCGACGGGTTCTACTCCGGCACGCTCGCCGCCGACATGGCGCGGGCCGTGACCGCGCCCCCGGTCTCGGGGGAGAGCGACCTGCCGACCCCCGCCGGGCACCTGAGCGTCG
>CALMAD010000450.1 GCA_937859105.1 uncultured Propionibacteriaceae bacterium | reverse complement strand
ACGGGACGGACGGTGGCGCCGGAAGGGCACACGATCCGCACGGTCGTGTTCGGCAACCCCACCTCCCCGCCCGGGGCGGGGGCGCCGTGGCACACCGTCCCGTTCGCCCGGGTGCTGCGCTACCTCGAAGACCACCTCAGCGCGCACTGGGGGATCCTCGGCCGCACTCAGATCAAGGACGACACCCTCGCCCTGCTGGCCCTGCGGGAGAAAGCCCACCGCGCCGCGACCGGCGCCTCCCGCCAGGGCACGGACCGGTAGGGGGTGGGTCGTGACCGGGTCTGGTGTGCACACCCAGGGGGAGCCGGTGTGGGTGCGCACCCGTGACGGGCGCGCCCTGTATGCGATGGTGCTGCCGGGTCCCGCCGGGGGCCACCGGGGTGCCGACGGTGGTGTTCGAGGCGGGATCGGCGGCGACCCGGTCCACCTGGGCGTCGGTGCAGACCCGGGTCGCCGCGTTCACGCGGGCCGTGGTGTATGACCGGGCAGGGCTGGGCCGGTCCGTCCCGGATAGTGCAGGGCACACCCTGGACCGGATGGCCGACGACCTGAACGATCTGCTGGACGGCCTCGAGCCGAGCAGCGGGTTCGTGCAGGTGGGGCATTCCGCGGGCGGCCCGATGGTGCGGCTGGCCGCGTCCCGCCGCCCGGACCGGGTGGCCGGGCTGGTGCTGGTGGATCCGACCGATGAGGCAGCGGACCTCCTGTTCGGTATGCGGTTCCGGGTCGGGGAGAAGATCGTGATCGCCGTGGAGTGGGTGCTGGCCCGGGTGGGGTTGCTGGAGCGGTTCTTCCGGTTCCTCGGGGAGGGGATGCCCGAGGATGTGCGGGCGGATCTTCACCGGGAGGCGTTCCGGCCCGCGGTGGTGGTCACCCAGGGTCGGCAGGCGCGCACGTTCCTCACCGAGCTGCACGCCTGGCGCGGCGACCCGCCGGTGCTGCCCGATGTCCCGGTCACCGTCATCTCCGGCAGTCTCGCGGACGGGATGCCGCGACGGGTCCGGGATGCCGCGACCGCCGCCGGGCGGTATCGGGCCGCACAGTCCCGGCAGGGCCGGCACGTGGTCGCTGCCCGCTCCGGCCACTACATCCCCGCCACAGAACCGGACCTGATCGCTGCGGAGATCCGCCGCCTCGTCCTCCCGCCCGTCGGATAGCCCCGGGTTGTCTGGCGGGCATGCCTGGTCAGGCCACGGCAGGGGGGCGTCGCCGCCGGGCGATCGCACCGGTGAGGGCGAGACCACCCAGCCCACCCCATAGGGTGACAGTGGAAACGCCTTGCCCGATGAGGACGGCGGGGGTGAGCCCGGCGCGCAGGTCGGTGTCGGCGATCATCGCCCCGGCCTGTCCGGCGGGCAGACCGGTGAGGGTGCTGCCGTCGGGGCGGATGATCTGGCTGGCGCCGACGGTGGAGACGTTCACCACGGTGCGGCCGGTCTCCACCGCGCGGATTCTGGCGACCGCGAGCTGCTGCAGGTTCTCGTCCGTGCCGCGGAAGTCGGCATTGTTGGTCTGGAACACCAGCAGCTCCGCGCCGGCGGTGACGCTCTCGGCGATGACTTCGTCGTAGATCACGTCGAAGCAGATCGCCAACCCCACCGGCACGTCGCCGACGGTGACCATGGGCAGGTCGGTGCCGTGCGCGTATTCGCGTTGCAGCAGCCCGACCAGGTCGGGAGCGAGCAGGGTGTAGAACGCCCGGTCGGGCACGTACTCGCCGAACGGCACCGGGTGGCGTTTCGCGTGCGTCTGCACCTGCTCCCGTCGTGGCGTGGCACCGGTGGTGGCCGGGTCCCACAGGAACGACGTGTTGTAGATGTTGCCGCCCGCCGTGGTGGCCGCGTTCGCCAGCAGCGGGGCACCTGCCCGGGTGCTGATGCCGGTGAGATACTCGGCCAGCCACGGGGTCTGGAACGGGTCAGCATCCAGCCCTTCCGGCCACACCACCAGATCCACATCCGCGTCGAGCACCGGGCCGGTCGCGTCCCCCTGCGCCCGGGCGATCGCCCCCACGGTGCGCTGGTCGAAGTACCCGGACGGGCCGTTGCCTTGCACCGCCCCGACCCGCATCGTCCCGGCCGGTGTGGTGGGAAACGCCGGGACCAGGACCAGCATCAGGGTGGTGACGGCGGGTACGGCGGCGGGGAACGGGCGACGCCACCGGCCGGTCCGGATGGTTTCGATCGCGGCGGCGACGGTGAAGACCATCAGGAAGGTGAGCCCGCTCACCCCGACCCAGGACACCGTCTGAACGAGGGGGCTGTCGGCTTGGGTGATCCCGAGCCGCGCCCACGGCAGCCCCCCGTACGGCCAGGCGCCCAGCAGCACCTCCCGGCCCGTCCACAACGCGGCCAGCAGGCCCGGCAGCAGGAGCAGGCGTCCGACCGGGCCGGGGGCGGCGCGCGGCACCCACCGGTAGGCGAGTGCCAGCGGGATGATCCCGACCGCGGTCAGGGTCCCTTCCACGACGGTCAGTGCCGCCCACGGCACCGGCCCGAGATACCGGGTCGTCCAGGACACCAGCAGCCCGAAGAACAGCAACCCGAACACCGCCCCGACCGCCACCGCCCCCCACACGCTCCGGCCGATCAGGGCGAGAAGCAGCAGCCCGGTCGCGGCGAACGCGGCCGGCCAGAATCCCACCTCCGGGTAGGCGAGATCCATCAGCACCGCCGCGGCTGCCGCGACCGGCAACGCCATCGCCAACGGCATCACCGCCCGGGCGCGGCGGTTCGGCGGGGTGGGTTGGGGGCGTCCGTGCGGGTCCTGGAGGGTCGTCGGGGTGGCGGTCATGGCCGGTCCGCGATGGTGCGGGCGATTACGGCGGCGTCCCGGGACACCCCGGCGAGGGTGTCCGCTCCGGGGCGGCTGTGGGCGGGGATCCCGGCGACGAACAAGCCCGGCAGCCCGGTCATCGCCGGGCGGGACCGGGCTGCGGTCGCCTCGGCGGGGAGCCAGTCCTCGCCGGGGTCGTACCCGGTGGCGAGGATTACCGAGTCCGGGGCGAGGGTGCTGCCATCGGCGAACGTGACCTGCCCGCCGTCCGCGCCGGTCACCGCCGGGGCGACCGCCACACCCGCGTGACGCAGCGCATGGTAGCTGTCGCCGAACACCGGCTGCACGGCGGGTGGGCGACCCAGCCAGGACGAGCCTGCCCGGGCGTGGACGGGGAAGGTACGGGCGGGTCGGTGCGGCCGTCGGGTGCGGACCGCGAGGGTGACCTCGTGGGAGGCGGACAGCTCTCGCGCCAGCTGCACCCCGCTGTTCCCTCCGCCGACGATCAGCACCCGCCCGGTGGGCACCTGCCGGGGGAACTGGTAGTGGGCACTGTGCAGCACCACCCCGGGCACCCGCAGCTGCTGCGCCCACGCAGGGATGCGGGGGTGGGTGGCGGCGCCGGTCGCGCACACCACGTTGCGGGTCTGCACGTCGCCCTCCGCGGTCTGCAGCTGCAGCACCGACCCGTGACCGCGGCGTTCCACCCCGACCACACGCAACCCCCAGAACGGGTCCACCCCCAGGGTGTGCTGCACCTGGTCCAGGTAGTTCGCGATCTCATCGGCCCGGGGATGCTCGTGCGGGTCCAGCGGCAGCGGCCGGAGCGGAAGCGTGCTGTGGCGGGCGTCGGACAGCAGCCGCATCGAATGCCACCGGGACGCCCAACTGCGTTGCCGGTCCGTGGCGGCGTCGACGACCACGAACTCCTGCTGCGGCCGGAACCCCAACCCGATCAGCGCGGCGGCCACCGCGAGCCCGGCCTGCCCGGCCCCGACGATGATCGCCCGCCGATGCGTCAACCCCGACCGCATCACCACCCCCTCCCCGCACAAGAGGGCCGGGGCGGGAACGGACGGAGGATGAGCGCGCCGGCGCCGCGGCGGGACGAGGCCGGACGGGGCCGAGCGGGGCCGGGTGGGCGGCGGTGACCGGCCGCAGCCGTCGGCACTGGACCGGCGACGGGGGCCGCCGTGATACGGGTCGTCAAGACATTCTCCAAACCTAGAAATCGGCATCACACAGCGCCCGCACACGGGCGGGCGGGAAGACGCCGCCCATGGGTGGGCGGCATGCCGGATCTCAGGTTCGGGAAATCGACAACAGCAGCAGTGAGGGCGCGGTCGGACGCCGCGACACGGGCACCGGCACCAGCAGCGGCGCGCGCACCGGACGGGATACCCGCAGTATCCGCAGCCGGCTCTGTAACCGCAACCCCGTCACGGCCGCCAGTACCAGCAGCGTGCACACCACCCCGATCAGGCACCCCCACGCCCCGGACGCATCGACGGACACCCCCGCAGAGGACGACGCCGTCCGGCCCTCCACCGGTGCCCCCGAGTCTGGGGTAGAGCCGGTCGCGACGGGGGAGCCCGCACTGGTGTCGGCGTGCGCGTCAGCCGTGGTGTGGGAGGTGGTCCAGCCGCCGATGATGAGCACAAGTGCCAGGCCCAGGATGGTCAGCAGCCGCCCCGACCACCACCCCGCCGCGATGACCCGGTCGGGCCGGGATCGGGGGTGGCGGGGCATAGTCCCTCACTGTACCAATCCGACCTTTGCGTCTCCCGGATCCCGCCCGGCCGCAGGCCCTCCACGCCTTCGCCGACAGAGCAGCCACATCGCGTCCACCGGCACGTCGTTCTCGATTATCGGCGAACGACGTCCGTCTCCTGAGCGGAAGGATCAGTGCCCTCGGGGTGCGGTGGTGTCGGTGAAGGCGGGCAGCAGGATCGCCGTGATGCCGTCGGGGTCGAGTCTGCCGGTGCGGACTTCTTCGGCGGCGCCGTTGAGGACGGCACGGGTCGCTGAACTCCGCCGCGATCGTCTCGGCTGCGTCAGGTTCGCCCCACCGGGCACGTGCACCCGTCGGCACCCGAGGCGGCGCCGATTGAAAGAATACCTATAGGGGGTATAAGGTGTGGGGGAGTCGTGTGCGAGGGAGAGGCGGGCGAGGATGATTCAACCGATCGACTATTTCCTGGTCGCCTGGTTCGTGCTGGTCGCGATCAGCACCGTCTGGGTCGGGGTGGACCAGTTCCGTCACAACCCGGAGCCGGCGGTGATGAAGTGGGGCTTCATCCTGGTCACCCTCTACCTGGGGCCGATCGGGGCGCTGCTGTATGTGCTCGCGGACAAGGAGCCACGGCCGGGAGAGCATGAGGAGTTCACCCGGCCGCTGTGGAAGCAGGGCATCGGCTCGACCATCCACTGCGTCGCGGGCGATGCCACCGGCATCATCGTCGCCGCCGTCGTCGTCGCGTCGCTGGGCCTGCCCATGTGGCTGGATCTGATCATCGAGTACGCCGCCGGGTTCGCGTTCGGGTTGTTCGTGTTCCAGGCCCTGTTCATGAAGAACATGATGGGCGGCAGCTACTGGCAGAACGTGCGCCGCTCGTTCCTGCCCGAGTTCATCAGCATGAACCTGATGATGGCGGGCATGGCGCCGGTGATGTCGCTGCTGATGATGGGCCGCGACATGCGGGCCATGCTGCCCACCGAGCTGCTGTTCTGGGCAGTGATGAGCTTCGGGATCGCGGTCGGGTTCGTGCTCGCTTATCCCGTGAACGTGTGGATGGTGAAGAAGGGCCTCAAGCACGGTCTGATGACCGTCCGCCCCCAGCCCGCCACCCACCCCCAGGAGCACGACGCGCACGCGCAACACAACCCGCAGCCGCCGGAGGCGCACGCTGGCCACGACCAGGCGGCGGGCGGCGCGTCATCGCCGGGGCCGGGGCATGAGGCACACCAGCCTTCTGGCGCCGGAGCGGTGACCGTGCCGCAGCTGACCGTGGTCGGCGCGTTCTCCGCGATCGCGCTCGTAGTCGGGATGGTCGCCCCCGCGAACGCCGTCAACATGACTCTCAGCGCGCACGACGTCGGTGGGCTGATCATGCCGCCCGGGATGATCATGACCCGTGACACCCCCGCCGAGGCGATGCGGGACATGGCCGCCGTCGACCCGCGGGCCGCGACCGCCGCGTACGACGTGGACACCCGCGGCGACGAGGTGCTGGCGCCTGCCCGCATCGAGGACGGGGTGAAGGTGTTCGAGCTGACCGTGTCGCAGATCCGCTGGGAGATCCTCCCTGGCGTCACCGTCGACGCGTACGCGTACAACGGGCAGATCCCGGGGCCTCGGCTGCAGGTCACGCAGGGCGACCGGATCCGCATCGACGTCACCAACGAGCTCGACGAGTCCACGACCGTGCACTGGCACGGCCTGGACGTGCCCAACGAGATGGACGGGCCCGCCGGGATCACCCAGGATCCCATCCAGCCCGGCGACACCTACCGGTACGAGTACACGGTGAAGCAGTGGGGCACGTTCTTCTACCACTCCCACGATCACGCCGACCGGCAGCAGGCCCTCGGCCTGTACGGGGCGCTGATCATCGACCCCGCCGACCCCGGCCTGCAGCCGCCCGCCGATCACGAGTACACGATCCAGCTGCAGGAGTGGCTGTCCCGGGAGGGACTGACCTATCCGGCGATGCCGATGGAAGGGGGCATGCCGAACTACTTCACCATCAACGGGAAGGCGTACCCGGCCACCGAGACCATCGACATGAAGGTGGGCGAGACCCTCCGGGTGCGGTTCATCGGCTCGAACACCAACGACATCCACCCGATGCACATCCACGGCGGCCCGTTCACCGTCGTCGCCCGCGACGGGGCGGCCCTCACCACGGCGCAGCAGTTCCAGGCCGACACGATCAACGTCGGGCCGGGACAACGCTACGACGTGCTCTGGAACGCGCTCGAGCCCGGCCAGTGGCTCATCCACTGCCACATCAACCACCACACCACCAACAACAACGTCGAAACCGACGGCGCCGGCGGCCTGACCATGATCATCAACGCCACCGAATAACCCCACGAACCGAAGAACCGCCGCCGCTGAGGTCGCCGCTGCCGCGTCGAGTCACGTCCGCGCCCTCCGGCAGCACAGCAGGCCGATGCCAGGGGTGCCCAGCTCATCGTGCCCGACCGTTTCGGTTGCCGGGGCCGAGATCGCCCGCCCGCCCGCAACGGGGCGCGGTGACCTCGCCGTGGTCAGGCGGTGGAGGGAGGGAGGACGCGTCGGCGGCGGGCGACGGTGACGGCCGCGGCGACCGTGAGCGCCGCCGAGACGGCGAGGAGCACGGCACCGAGGATGATCTGCCCCGGTGACGGGGCGGCGGCGGTGACGGGCTGGTAGAGGTTGCGCTGCTGGCTCTGCGGGCCGGTGAGCTGCTGATCGACGGGCACCCACACCTCGAGGGTGCGTTCGCCGGTGGCGAACTGGGCGTACACGAACCACAGCCCCGGTGACGGCAGTGCCAGTTCCCCGGTGAAGGTACCGGGAGGCGGGGTGCCGGGTTGTGCGCGCAGCGGCGCGGTGAGGTCCTCTCCGGTGCGGCGGGCGACCAGACGGGACGGGGTGAGGTCGGTGTCGTCGGTGAGGCGGATGCCGGTGATGGTGACGGTCAGCTGCCCGGTGCCGTCGCCGGTGACGGTCATCTGTGCGGTGCCGTAGGCGGTGCCCTGGCCGGGGTCGTGCGCCTGCGCGGGTGGGGGCGGGGCGAGGGCGACCAGCAGAAGGGTGAGGGCCGCGGCCGCGCCGCCGGATCGGAGGCGAGTCCCCGGCCGCACGGTGAGGGCGATCATGCTGACGATGATCACCGTGGTGGTGCCGACGGCGGACCAGGCGACGGGGGTGGGTGGGACGCTGCTGATCCCGGTCCCGGAGGCCAGCAGTTGCAGGGTGGTCACGGCGAGGGCGGCCACCGGCCACCGCCACCGGGGGACGGGCAGGGCCAGCAGGAAGAGCCCGGCCACCGCGACCGGCAGGTCGGGGGCGAGCCACCCAGAGGTGGTGAGCAGCACCCACAGCACCACCCGGAACACCAGGTACACGGCGACGACGAGGACAAGGCGGGTGCGGCCGGGGACCAGGGTGGTGATCACCCATGCCGCGCCGAGCGTGGTCGCCAGCAGCAGCGGCAGGTACAGGGTCTCGGTGAACTGGGGCACGTCGGTGTCGTATTCCATCACGATGATCAGCGCCGCCCCCAGCACGCCTGCGGCCAGGGCGATCCGCGGCGGGGCGGGCACGTGCCGGTCGGTGCCGGTGAGCAGGCCGATCAGCACGCACAGGGTGCCGATCACCGACAGCAGGTGCGGGGGCGACCAGAGCACCGCGTCACGCCCGAACGCGGTGTGCCAGAACGCGTCGGCGGGCGCGGCCGCCGCGGTCGCGACCGCCGCAGCGACCGCGAGGGCGAACCCGGGAGTGCGGAACACGGCGGCCACGGATCGTGTCGCGGCCAGCCGCCGCCACCCCCAGCCGGCGATCACGACCCCGACGG
>CALMAD010000449.1 GCA_937859105.1 uncultured Propionibacteriaceae bacterium | reverse complement strand
CGCGCTGCGCGGGCGGCGTCCCTTCTCTCTGTGGGGAGGGGTCACATGACGTTGCCGAAGCGGTCGAGCTCGCGCTCGTCGGCCTCGCGATCGAGCTGGGTCAGGGACTTGAACGCCGTCTCCTTCGCCGTGCCGGCGGTGATCATGACGACGGCCATGATGCCGACGGTCAGCAGGTACACGGGCAGGAAGTGGCTGCGGCCCACCATGAGCGCGGCGGCGATCGTCGGCGCGAACCCGGTGACCGCGAAGCCGATCTGCGTGGCGAGCGCGGTGCCCGAGAGACGCACCTTGGTCGGGAACTGCTCGCCGTAGAACGACGGCCACACGCCGTTGACGGCCGAGTAGAAGAGGCCCTGCATCACGAAGCCGAGCACATAGACGCCGACGATGCTCGCCGTCTGCAACGCGTTCATGTAGAAGAACAGCAGGACCGCGACCACGAAGTAGCCGCCGATGTAGACCTTCTTGCGGCCGATCTTGTCGGCGAGCCACGTCCAGAAGGGGATGGCGAACAGCGCCGAGAACTGGACGACCACGGTTTGTCCGAGCATGTGCGCCTCGGGGATCCCCCGCGCTTTGCCGTACGCCAGCGCCCACACCGAGAAGATCGTCGTCTCGAAGTTGTGCAGCGCCAGGATCAGCACGCGGACGAGTTGCGTCGGGTAGCGCTGGAAGAGGATCTTCATCGGCTCCTTCTGCGACGTGAGCTGCTTCGTGTCGGCCTCGTCGATGCTCGTCCCCTTCTCGGCGGCCACCTGGGCCTCGAACTGGGGGGCCTCCTCCAGGTGACGCCGGATCAGCCAGCCCGCCACCAGCACGAACGCCGACGCCCAGAACGGGATGCGCCAGCCGATCGAGTAGAAGAACTCGTGCCCCATCGCGCTCATCGGGATGAACACGCCCGCGGCCAGGACCTGGCCGAGCTGGGTGCCGAACATCGTCCAGCCGGTGGTGAACGAGCGCCGGTTGTCGGGGGCGTGCTCCAACGACATCGAGTTGGCGCTGGACTGCTCGCCGCCGGCGGAGAAGCCCTGCAGGAGACGGCAGACGACGAGCAGCACGGGCGCCAGCACGCCGATCTGGCCGTAGGTGGGCAGGCAGCCGATCGCGATCGTGGCGAAGCCCATCATGAACAGGGTGAAGATCATGACGTTCTTGCGCCCCGACCGGTCACCCCAGCGGCCCAGGACGATCGCGCCGAGGGGCCGCGCGATGTAGGCGACGCCGAACGTCGCCAGCGACAGGATCGTCGCCATGGCCGGGTTGCTCTGGTCGAAGAACAACACGTTGAACACGAGCGCCGACGCGCTCGCGTAGATGAAGAAGTCGTAGTACTCGAGGGCGCTGCCGACGAGCGCGGCGACCGCGGACTTCTTGGGTTGGCGCTTCGCGGCCAACGCCTCCTCATCGATGACGACGGGCCCGGTTTGGGCCTGAGGCTGCTCGGACATGATTCCCTTTCGCTCCCCACGTGGGGATTAGCTGATCTCGACGGGACGCCCGCGCTCGGCGGACTCCAGGATCGCCTCGACGACCTTGACGTTCTGCAAGCCGTCGCGAAGGGTGACGAGCGGCTCGGCCTCACGCCGCACCACGGCGCCGAAGTGCTTCAACTGCTCCACCAGCGGGTCCACCAGGGGCACCTCGAGCCGCTCGACGGCGGAGAACGGCTTCCACCAGGAGCGGTCGTCGGGCTGGGCGTAGCTGAACAGCTGCATCGTCGGCACCGACAGGGAGCCGAACGTGCCCGCGAGGTGGTAGCAGTCTTGGTCGGGGTGGGGATCAAAGGCCGGCATCTCGCCCGCGGTCTGCTCCCACGAGCGGGGCGAGCCGGCGGCGTCCGAGATGACGAACGTGCCGAGGACGCCGCTGGCGAAGGTGAAGATGATGGCTGCCGTGTCTTCGACGGCGAAGCCCCGCGTCCGGTTGGAGGTGACCGCCTCCACGCGCGCGATGTCGCCGCACAGCAGGCGGAAGTTGTGCACCTCGTGGATGATGTTGATCCGCACCGGGCCGCCGCCGGGCTGGGTGCGCCAGGGGGCCGCCGGGAAGTAGTCGTCCGGCTTGTAGTACAGCGCGGTGCCGCTGATCGCGACCAGGTCGCCGAGGCGTCCGGAGGTGACGACGTCGCGGGCCATGCGCATGATCGCGCCGTGCGTCCGGTGATGGCCGACGAGGATGCGCGCCCCGAGCTCGTCGGCGCGGGCCTGCAGCCGCTCGCCCGCCTCGATCGTGTCGGTGGCGGGCTTCTCGAGCAGGATCGGGAGCCCGGCCTCGATGGCCTGCGTCGCCTGCACCTCGTGCAGCTGGTTCGGGGTGGCGATGATGAGGGCGTCCGGTGCCCCGGCAGCGAACATGGCGTCGAGGTCGGGGTAGAGCGGGACGCCGTAGCGATCCGCGAGCTCGCGAGCCGCCGCCGCGGGGTCGACGATCGAGGCGAGCGTGAAGTCGGCGTCGGCGTCGATCCGCGCAAGATGATCCTTGCCGATGAGGCCGGCTCCGGCCACGGCGATTCTGATCGTCATCGCCACCTCCCTTGGTGGATGACGTCACTCGAGGCGTCAATCTATACCCCGTCGAGGGGGATCCCGCGACACAATTTGCACAAACCCCGCGACAAAACGCGGCACACCAGGGGGCGCCGCTGGGTTGTGCCCGCGGCGTCCGTCCCGGAAACAGCAGCCGGAATCAGCGACCGGCCGTCGCGACCATCACCGCCTTGATCGAGTGCATCCGGTTCTCCGCCTGGTCGAACACGATGGACGCCTCCGACTCGAACACCTCGTCGGTCACCTCCAGCTCACGCATGCCGGTCATCTGAAAGACCTGGCGCCCCACGGTCGTCTCCAGATTGTGGAAGGCGGGCAGGCAATGCATGAACTTGGCCCCGGGGTTGCCGGTCAGGCCCATCACGCGCGACGTGATGCGGTAGGGCGCAAGCATGCGGCAGCGCTCGGCCCACACCCCCTTGTCCTCCCCCATCGAGACCCAGACGTCGGTGTGCACGAAGTCGCAGCCGGTCAGGCCGGTCTCCAGGTCTTCGGTGATCGTGATCCGGCCGCCGGTCTTCTCGGCCAGCCGCCGGGCGCGGGCCACCAGGTCGGCGGCCGGATGGAACTCTCGCGGGGCCACGACCCGGACGTCCGAACCCATGATCGCGCCCATCGTCAGCAGGGAGTTGCCCATGTTGAAGCGAGCGTCGCCGACGAACGCGAAGGTGATGTCGCGGCCGTCCTTCCCGGACGCCTCCTGCATCGTGAAGGCGTCGCACAGGCTCTGCGTCGGATGCCACTCGTCGGTGAGACCGTTCCAGACGGGCACCGACGAATAGCGGCCCATCGCCTCGACGACCGCCTGCCGAGCCCCCCGGTACTCGATGCCGTCGTACATGCGCGCCAGCACGCGGACGGTGTCGGCGGCCGACTCCTTGTGCGAGATCTGCGAACCGGACGGGTCCATGTACGTGACGTGCGCGCCCTGCTGGTGCGCGGCCACCTCGAAGGCGGCACGGGTGCGCGTCGAGGTCTTCTCGAAGATGAGGGCGAAGTTCAACCCTTCAAGGCGTCGGACCTCCTCGCCCGACTTCCGGGCGGACTTCAACTCGCCCGTCAGGTCGACGAGGTGGCGCCACTCGTCGGGGGTGAAATCCACCTCCTTGAGGAAGTGCCGGCCGTGCAGGTCCATGGTCACAGCTACGCCTTTCGATACGGATGGCCCGATTTTGCCAGCCATGGAAGGATCACTTCATGATCGTTCGCTTCTTAGTCAACGCCCTGGCCCTCGGGGTGGCGACCTGGCTCGTGCCCGGCATCGTGCTGACGGCGAGTCGGCCGGAGCAGAAGATCCTCGCCCTGCTGCTCGCCGCCGTCATCTTCGGGCTGGTGAACAGCCTGGTGAAACCGCTGTTCGTGTTCGTCACGTCCCCGCTGCTGCTCGTCACGCTCGGGCTCTTCCTGCTCGTGATCAACGCCGCGCTCCTGCTACTGACGTCGTGGGTGGCCGGCCACCTCGGCATCGCCTGGCACGTGAGCAATTTCGTCTCCGCGTTCTTCGGGGCGTTGTTGATGTCGGTGGTCAGCTTCCTGCTGGGCGCCTTCACGTCCCGTCAGCAGGTGCATCGGTGAGCGTCAAGGTCGTCTTCGTCTGCTGGGGCAACATCTGCCGCTCCCCCATGGCCGCGCGCGTGGCCGAGAAGCGGCTAGCCGAGGAGGGGTTGGACGCCGAGGTCACCTCGGCCGGCGTGAGCGACGAGGAGCACGGCGGCCCGATGGATCGCCGCGCCCGCGCGGTGCTGGACGCCCACGGCTACCGCTCCGGCGGCCATCACGCGCACAAGATCACCCGCGCCGAGATCGAGGGCGCCGACCTCGTCGTCGCCGCCGAGCCGGTGCACGTCAGCATGATGAAGCGGCTCGCGCCCGACGCCGACATCGCGCTGCTCACCGACTTCGACCCGGCGGCGAAGCCCGGGTCCGGCGTCCCCGACCCGTGGTACGGAGGGCCGGAGGATTTCGATAAAACCCTTGTCGCGATCGAGTCCGCGATGCCTGGAGTGGTCAGGGAGGTGCGCAGGCTCTCCGGACAGTAGGCTGCCCTTATGCACATCCTCGTTGTCGACGACGATCAGGCCGTCCGCGACTCGTTGGCGCGTTCACTGCAGTACAGCGGCTACGAGGTGGCCACGGCGTCCGACGGCGTCGAGGCTCTCGCGCACCTGTCCGCCCAGAAGGCGGCCGCGGTGATCATGGACGTGATGATGCCCCGCCTCGACGGCCTGGAGACGACCCGCATGCTGCGGGCGTCCGGCAACGATGTGCCGATCCTCGTGCTCACCGCGCGCGACGCGGTCGGCGACCGGGTCGACGGGCTCGACGCGGGTGCCGACGACTACATGGCCAAACCGTTCTCTCTCGACGAGTTGCTCGCGCGACTGCGCGCGCTCACCCGGCGCTCGAAGGGCGAGCCCTCGGGGGAGAGCAACGACAGTCCGCAGCCGCCGGCCAATCAGGTGCTCAGCTTCGAGGGGCTCACCCTCGACACCCAGACGCGGGAGGTCGCGCGCAACGGCCGCCGCATCTCCCTGACGCGCACCGAGTTCGCGCTGTTGCAGACGTTTCTCGAGAACCCGCGCCGCGTCCTCGAGCGCGGGTGGCTGCTCAACGAGGTGTGGGGCTTCGACTTCCCGACCACGGCCAACTCCCTGGAGGTCTACATCGGGTACCTGCGCCGCAAGACCGAGGCGCCGGGTGAGCCGCGGCTCATCCACACCGTCCGCGGCATCGGCTACGTGCTGCGCGAGACTCCCCCGTGATCCGGTGGCTGCGCGAGTGGCTCACCGCCCGTAGCCGCCCTCTGCAGGACCGCCTGGCGCTGCTCATCGCGGCGGCCGTGGCGGGAGCCGTCGCGATCACCGGCGGAGCCGCCTACGTGATCACCCTCCTGTCCGTCTACGCGCAACTCGACAACGAACTGGTCGATGTCGCCGCGGTGACGTCCACCTGGCTGCAGCAGGACCTCGAGAGCCTCGGCGGGGTCGACCCCAACGCGCTCCACGCGGCCAACGTGACCGTGGAGTTGCTACGGGCCGACAACTACACGATCACGCTGCCCGCCGGGCAGACACGGCTCGTGACGGGCCCGGAGGAACTCCGGGTGGCCCGCACCGGCATCGGCGCCTCCGCGCGGACGGGGGTCAGCAACACCGGCGAGTCGTACCGCATCATCTCCGTCCCGTTGCCGCGGGGGGTGCACAGCTATGCGCTCGTGCTCGGGCGTCCGCTGGGGCCGACCGAGGCGATCATGTCGAGCCTGGTGTACTCGCTGCTCACGTTCGGCGGGCTCGGAATCGTCGGGGCCGCGCTACTCGGCTACCAGATCGCGCGCTCGGCCATCCAGCCGCTACGCGTGCTGTCGGACGCCGTCGCCCATGTCACCGTGACGAACCGGCTCGTGCCCATCGAGGTGCACGGCAACGACGAAGTGGCCGATCTCGGGCGGGCGTTCAACCGGATGCTCAAGGCGCTCGACCTGTCGCGCGAGCGCCAGAAACGGCTCATCGCCGACGCCGGCCACGAGTTGCGGACGCCGCTCACCTCGATGCGGACCAACGTCGAGCTGCTCGTCGCCGACGAGCGCCAGGGGATGCTGCCGGCTGGGGCGCGGGGCGACATTCTGCGGGACGTCGCGGCGCAGTTGGGGGAGTTCACCACGCTCGTGGGCGACCTCGTCCAGCTGTCCCGCGAGGACACCCTGCAGGCGCACCCGATCCCGATCGACTTCCGCGATGTCGTGGACGCCGCCCTCGCCCGCGTGAAGCGTCGCGGGCCCGGCATCCACTGGGACGTGGAACTCGAGCCGCACTACCTCATCGGCGAAGCGGACGCGCTCGAAAGGGCGGTGACGAACCTGCTCGACAACGCGGTGAAGTTCTCCCCCGAGGGGGGCACGATCCACGTCTCGCTCGAGGGCGACCGGCTAGTCGTCTCCGACGAGGGGCCGGGCATCTCCGACGACGACCTGCCGCACGTCTTCGAGCGGTTCTACCGCTCCGACCAGGCCCGGACGACGCCCGGATCGGGGCTTGGGCTGTCCATCGTCGCCCAGACCATCCAGGCCCATGGCGGATGGGTGAAGGCCGGGAGGGCGGCGTCCGGAGGCGCGGAGTTCACCGTCCGGCTGCCCGGCAGCCCGCTGCCGCCCGAGGAGTGGGAAGGCGACGAGGAGGAGACCGGGTCGCCAGCGTCCGCTGGGTGAGGCGGTCTTTCCCCTGGCCACTGGGGGCGTTGCAACTAATCGAACACTTTTTTGTTTGATGGTGGTATTCGACTATGTTGACGTGGGGTTTTGGTGCGTCCTGATCCCGTGAAAATGTCGGGGACGGTGGGTAGGGTTCCGGGGCATGAGAAGCGGGGAGGCTGATCCGGGGGCCATGGTGGCCGCCGGGCTGGCCGCGCTCGACGGCGCGTGCCTCGGGGTCGGGCAGGCGCTCGAGTTCGCCGGAGCGCTGCTCGACCGTGTCGATCACGTCGGGCGGGCGTCCGCGACGGCCGAGAAGCGCTTGGGCTGGGTTCGGCTGGCCACCGCGGTGGCAGATCGTGCGCGCGGGCTCGCCGACCTGCTGGTCGGCGAGGCGGAGGCGGCGGAGGCGTCCGAGCGGGCCCAGGGCACCCCCATGACCACCTGGCTCACGCTCGACGAGCGAACCGGGCGTCGCGAGGCGACGCGCGCGGTCCTGTCCGGGCGCGAACTCGTCGAGCACGAACGGGTGCGCGCTGCGGTGCTGGCGGGCGAGGCGTCCGTCGCGCACGCGCGCGCCACCCACCGCGTGCTGGCCGAGCTGCCGGAGTCTTTCGGGGCCGGCGAGCGGGCGCGGGCCGAGGAATGGCTGGTGGAGCGGGCGCGCCGGGCGACGCCGCCGCGGTTGGCGAAGTCGGGGCCGGAATTGCTCGAGGCGCTCGGGCATCCGGAGTCGTCGCTGACCGAGGCCGAGCGAGCGGAGGCGCGGTATCGGGTGGCGCGCCTGCGGCGCTTCGTGCGGTTCACCCCCGACGGGCAGGGGTCCACGCTCATCTTCGGTTCGTTGCCCACCGCCGAGTGCGCCGGGCTTGAGCGGCTGATCGCGGCGTACGAACAGTCCGAGCGCCGCGGGGCACGCGACGCGCGCGATCGTGAGGCGCTCCGCCGGACGCCGGGTCAGCGGCGCGCGGACGCCCTCGTGCGGCTCGTCGCCGAGCACGCCAGGCCCGGTCGTGCCCCGAAGGTCGCGGGTGACCGGCCGCGGGTCGTCGTGTCGATGAGTTACGACACGATGGTCGAGCGTGCCGAGCAGGCCGGGCTGATCGGTGGCGAGGCCTGCGTCCCTCCGGGGGAGCTGCGGCGGCTGCTGTGCGACGCCGACGTGATGCCGGTCGTGCTCGGCTCGCGGTCGCAGCCGGTCGATCTCGGCGTGACGCGGCGCCTGGTCGACGCCGCCCTGCGCCAAGCGTTGTCTGAACGGGATCGGGGGTGCGTGTTCCCCGGGTGCGACGGCGCTGACGCCGAGTGCGAGGCCCACCACATCATCCCGTGGTGGATGCTCGGGCCGACAGCGTTGGAGAACCTCGTGTTGCTCTGTCCCCATCATCATCGCTTGTGCGAGCCAGTTCGATTCTGGACGGGTCCCGACCCCGGGCGGTGGGAGGTCAGGCTCGGCCACGATGGCGTCCCCGAGGTGCTCCCACCCGATCGAGTCGATGGCGCGCGGGTGCCGCGTCGACACGAACGGTTCCGGCGGCTCGACGACGGGCCCGACGCGCGGGCTTGAGCGCGCGGGCGGCCCCGCGCTGGCCGTGCGGGTCCGACGAGCGTCCGCGGTCTAGACGAA
>CALMAD010000448.1 GCA_937859105.1 uncultured Propionibacteriaceae bacterium | reverse complement strand
CCGATTGCGTAGGCGGCCATGAGCAGTGCACCGTAGAGCGGGGTAGCGCCCGTTACTGCGACGGTGAGAACGGCTCCGAGCAGAGGTCCGGAGCAGAATCCGGCGAAACCGTAGACGGCGCCGAGGGTCAACACCGACAGGGGTGTGCCGAGGCGGAGGGATCCCGCGGCGCGAGGGCGATGATGCCCGCGGCGATCAGGGTTCGGCTTCGTCGCAAGATGGTTCAGCCTTTCGGGATTCGGGGGCGGGGGAAACGGTCCCGGTGAGCCGAACGTTATCCTTATGTGATTTGCCTGGGAAGCCGCCGGGCGGCTTTCAATCCGCGGGAATCGTTAACTGCACCGGCTTTCCCGGCCTAGCCAGCGGGGGGAGGACTCACCCGCACGGGTGGCCCGGCTGGCGCCCCCAGGCTCCGCCGGAGGGGCCATCGAGCCGCGGTGAATCCCCTTTTCGAGGGCGCGGAAAGGCGGCCGCGTCGGTAGGCTGAGCCGCACGACAGTCTTACGCTCCGGGCGGCTCGGCGCCACCACGATCCAAGGGAGAATGCGTAGCTCATGGCCAAGATCATCTACACCCACACCGACGAGGCTCCACTGCTCGCGACGTACTCGCTGCTGCCGATCGTGGAGGCGTACACGTCCACCGCCGGGGTCGAGGTCGAGACCCGCGACATCTCGCTGGCGGGGCGCATCCGGGCGGCCGTCGCCGAGTTCCTTCCCGAGGATCAGCGGGTCGCCGACGATCTGGCCGAGCTCGGCGAGCTCGCGAAGACCCCCGAGGCGAACATCATCAAGCTGCCGAACATCTCGGCGTCCATGCCGCAGTTGAAGGCCGCGATCAAGGAGTTGCAGGAGAAGGGGATCGCCGTCCCCGACTACCCCGACGATCCGAAGACCGACGACGAGAAGAAGATCCGCGCGGCCTACGACTCCGCCAAGGGCAGCGCGGTCAACCCGGTGCTGCGCGAGGGCAACTCCGACCGCCGTGCGCCGATCGCCGTCAAGAGCTACGCGCGCAGCCACCCGCACTCGATGGGCACCTGGTCGCCCGACTCGAAGACGAACGTCGCGACGATGGACGCCGGCGACTTCCGCCACAACGAGAAGTCGGTCGTCGTGCCCGAGGAGACGACGGTCACGTTCCAGTTCGTCGGGCCCGAGGGCGAGGTCACGCCGCTGAAGGAGAACCTGAAGCTGCTGCCCGGCGAGGTCATCGACGCGACCGTGATGCGCGCGTCCGCGCTCGACAAGTTCCTGGCCGCGCAGGTCCAGCGGGCGAAGGACGAGGGCATCCTCTTCTCGACCCACCTCAAGGCGACGATGATGAAGGTCTCCGACCCGATCATCTTCGGCCACGTGGTGAAGGCGTTCCTGCCGCGCACGTTCGAGTTGTACGGCGACGATATCGCCAAGGCGGGCCTGTCGCCCAACAACGGTCTGGCGTCGCTGTACGCGGGGCTGGAGGCCCTCGGTGGCGGCGGCGAAGAGATCCTGGCCTCCATCAAGAACGACCTCGAGGCCGGCCCCGACCTGGCGATGGTCAACTCCGACAAGGGCATCACGAACCTCCACGTGCCTTCCGACGTGATCGTCGACGCGTCGATGCCCGCCATGATTCGCATCGGCGGCAAGATGTGGGGCGCCGACGGGCAGGAGCACGACACCCTCGCCGTGATCCCCGACAGCAGCTACGCGGGCATCTACCAGGCCGTCATCGACGACTGCCGCGAGCACGGCGCGTTCGACCCGTCGACGATGGGCTCGGTGCCGAACGTCGGGCTGATGGCCCAGAAGGCCGAGGAGTACGGCAGCCACGACAAGACCTTCGAGATCGCCGAGCGCGGCAAGGTGCGGGTCGTCACCGCCGAGGGCGAGGTGCTGTTCGAGCACGACGTCGACCCGGGCGACATCTGGCGCGCCTGCCAGGCGAAGGACGCCCCGATTCAGGACTGGGTGAAGCTCGCGGTCACGCGTGCCCGCCTGTCGAACACGCCGGCCGTCTTCTGGCTCGACCCCGAGCGCGCCCACGACCGCAACATGGCGGAGAAGGTGAAGACCTACCTCGCCGACCACGACACCGAGGGCCTCGACATCCGGATCATGTCTCCGGTGGAGGCGACGAAGTTCTCGATCGAGCGCATTCGCCGCGGTGAGGACACGATTTCGGTCACCGGCAACGTGATCCGTGACTACAACACCGACCTGTTCCCGATCCTCGAGGTGGGCACGTCGGCGAAGATGCTGTCGATCGTCCCGCTCATGGCGGGCGGCGGCCTGTTCGAAACCGGCGCCGGCGGCTCGGCGCCGAAGCACGTGCAGCAGCTCGTCGAGGAGAACTACCTGCGGTGGGATTCGCTGGGCGAGTACTTCGCGCTGGCCGAGAGCCTGCGGCACCTGGGCCGTACGGACGACAACCAGCGCGCGGTCGTGCTGGCCGACGCGCTCGACAAGGCCACCGAGACCTTCCTCAACGAGAACCGTTCGCCGGCCCGCAAGGTCGGTCAGATCGACGACCGCGGCTCGCACTTCTACCTGGCCCTCTACTGGGCGCAGGAACTCGCGAAGCAGACCGAGGACGCCGAGCTCGCCACCGCCTTCGCTCCGGTCGCCGAGGCCCTCGCCGAGAACGAGGAGAAGATCACGGGCGACCTGCTCGCCGTGCAGGGCCATCCGGCCGATATCGGCGGGTACTACCTGCTCGACGACGCCAAGACCACCCAGGTCATGCGGCCGTCCGAGACGTTCAACGCGATCATCGACTCTCTGACGAAGTAGCGGTCGACACCGGGACGCCGCC
>CALMAD010000447.1 GCA_937859105.1 uncultured Propionibacteriaceae bacterium | reverse complement strand
CGGCGTCCGTTCAGGAACTGGTTCGTCGGGGACGCAGGGCGGCGTCCGGTGGGGAGGGGCGCCGACGGCGTCCGGTGGGGAGGGACGCCGGGCGGCGTCCGGCGGTGAAGGGCGCCGACGGGGCGTCCGGGAAGGAAAGATCCCTCGGCGGATCAGGCGAGGGACGCGGCGATCGCGTCGCCGACCTCGCTGGTCGAGCGGCGGGACGTCCGGGAGGCGATGTCCGCGTCGACGGCCGCGTCGATGCGGGCGGCGTCCTCGGGGCGTCCGAGGTGGTCGAGCAGCAGCGCCATCGAGGAGATCGTGGCGGTCGGGTCGGCAATGCCCTGCCCGGCGATGTCGGGCGCCGAGCCGTGCACGGGCTCGAACATCGACGGGTGGGTGCCGCTCGGGTTCAGGTTCGCGGACGCCGACAGCCCGATCCCGCCGGTGATCGCGCCGGCGAGGTCGGTGATGATGTCGCCGAAGAGGTTGTCGGTGACGAGGACGTCGAAGCGCTGCGGGTCGGCGACCATCGCGATCGTCGCGGCGTCGATGTGGAGGTAGTCGGTCTCCACGCCCGGGTACTCGCGGCCGACCTCGGTCACGATGCGGTTCCAGAGCCCGCCCGCGTTGACGAGCACGTTGTGCTTGTGGACGAGCGTCAGCTTGTTCCGGCGGCGGGTGGCCCGCTCGAAGGCGTCCCGGACGACCCGCTCCACCCCGAACGCGGTGTTCACCGAGACCTCGTTCGCGATCTCGTGGGGCGTCCCGGTGCGCACGGAGCCGCCGTTGCCGCAGTAGAGGCCCTCCGTGCCCTCGCGGACGACGACGAAGTCGATCGGCCCGCGACCGGTGACGGCGTCCGACAGGGGCGTCGCCACGCCCGGGTACAGCTTGGACGGCCGCAGGTTGACGTAGTGATCGAACGCGAACCGCAGCTTCAGGAGCAGTCCGCGCTCCAGCAGGCCGCTCGGGATCGCCTTCGACCCCGGCGCCGCGCCGACCGCCCCCAGGACGATCGCGTCGGCGGCGTCCAGCTCACCGAGCACGGAGTCGGGCAGGACCTCGCCGGTCCGCTGCCAGCGCTCGGCGCCCAGGTCGTAGCGGACGTACTCGAACGTGTCCGCGCCGACGGCGGCGTCCAGCACCTTGAGCCCCTCGGCGACGACCTCGGGACCGATGCCGTCGCCCCCGATCACGGCGATGGTCTGCTTCTTCTGCGCATTCTCGTTGGCCACGGCGTCCATCCTATCGAGACGGCTCGTCTTGTCCTGCGGTCCGGGCGTCCGTGGGACGCCGCAGCGGCGCGCGGGGCGTCCGCCGCGACCCGAGACCCAGGACGCGGCGCAGCGCCGCTGAGTATCGTGGCGTTCATGGCCCTGTCGTTCCCACTTCATCCCACCGAGCACCCGCACAGCGACGCCGAGATCGCCGAGATCATGGCCGACCCCGGGTTCGGGCGGTTCTTCACCGACCACATGGCGCTGGCCGTGTGGACGCAGGAAGCGGGCTGGGGCGAGGACGAGGTCGGCCCGTACGGGCCGTTCCAGATCGAGCCCGGCGACGCGGTGCTGCACTACGCGCAGGAGATCTTCGAGGGGTTGAAGGCCTACCGGCATGCGGACGGTTCGGTGTGGCTGTTCCGCCCCGAGCGCAACGCGCGCCGCTTCGCCCAGTCGGCCGAGCGGCTGTGCCTGCCGGTGCTGCCCGAGGAGGACTTCCTGACGTCGGTGCGCGAGCTGGTGAAGGCGGACGTCCGGTGGGTGCCGTCGGGCGAGAAGGAGGAGAGCCTCTACCTGCGGCCGTTCATGTTCGCGGCGGAGAGCTTCCTCGGCGTCCGGGCGGCGCACCGCGTGCAGTACGCGGTGATCGCGTCCCCGGTGGGCCCGTACTTCGCGGGCGGGGTAAAGCCGATCGATATCTGGGTCACCGATGAATACTCGCGCGCCGGCGTGGGCGGCACGGGTGCGGCCAAGTGCGGCGGCAACTACGCGTCCAGCCTCATCGCGCAGCGCGAGGGGTACGAGCACGGGTGTCCGCAGGTGCTGTTCATCGACCAGGGGAACGACCGGGTCGAGGAACTGGGCGGCATGAACGTCTTCGTCATCACGAAGGACGGAGGGCTGCGCACCCCGGCGCTGACCGGCACGATCCTGGAGGGGGTCACGCGCGACTCGATCCTCGCGATGGGGGAGAAGCTCGGGCTGCAGCCCGAGGCGGGCCGTCTTAACCCGCAGGAGCTGCGCGACGGTATCGAGTCGGGCGAGTTCGTCGAGGCGTTCTGCTGCGGCACGGCTGCGGTGATCAGCCCGATCAGCGGATTCAAGTCCCGTTCCGGAGAGTTTCGGCTCCCCGACGGCGCGCACGACACGACGCTGTCCATTCGTAATGCCATTCTTGATATTCAGTACGGCCGCGCGGAGGACACCTTCGGCTGGATGCACCGCGTCGCCTGACCGCACAGCACGACACGAGGGGCAGCATGGCGAACGCGACGAACAACCAACAAGGCGGCAACATCTGGGTGGGTGTGATCGCGGGAGTCCTGGTCGGCGTCCTGGTGGTCGTCGTCGGGTTCTTGACGATCGTGCCGCGAGGCACGCTGGCGACGCCCTCGCCGTCCCCGAGCGTGACGGAGCCGGCACCGACGACGAGTTCGCCCGCGCCGTCGATGACGGAGACGTCCACGCCCTCCGAGACGCCGACGCCGACGCCCACCGAGACGCCGAGCGACACGGCGTCCCCGTCGCCGACGGACAGTGCGAGCGCCAGCCCGAGCGCGTCCCCGACGGGTCCGGTGGCGGGCGTCGTGACGTCGCTGCCGTCCGGCTCGTACATCGCGGTGATCAAGTCGCTGTACAAGCAGAGCTACACCGGCGAGCAGGCGGTGGCGTACGCCGCCGAGCGCGCGAAGGGCGGGTACACCCCGGTGGCGATCGACGCCGACCAGATCCCCGGCCTGAAGAAGGGGTTCTACGCGATCGGCGTCCCGAATCTGAAGAACTACG
>CALMAD010000446.1 GCA_937859105.1 uncultured Propionibacteriaceae bacterium | reverse complement strand
GTCCGTCATCTCGTCCTCACTAGGGCTTGTCCAGGTTCGTCCAAGAGTATCCAAGTGAGGGTCCGACCCCCGGGAACCGGCACCATACTGGCGACTGGGACCAGAGCCCACGCGAGGGACTGGACACCAGGCCTCACAGCCAGCGTCGCCGTCTTCTGTCGGGGGGACAGAGCCGGTGCACGTGGGCGGTGCAGTTGCGCCGCAGCAAGCGACAGCCGTTTGGACACACGGCGGTCCGTGGGCCCCTCGCGTGGGTTCTTTTCTGTTCTCCGGCCCCGGTTCTCAGGCGTCGATTTCTCAGGCCCCGTCGGGGCTGGACGCCGTGGGCGCCGGCTTCGCGGGTGCGGCCTCCCCGGCTGCGGGCGCGGGCGTCGCGCCGGCCTGCGGCCCCTCACCTCCCGACGCGCCGGCGGGCAGGCCGCGGGCGTCCACCTGGACGGATCCGGCCTCCTCCGGGTTGGCCTGCGAGGCGTCCGCGGCGATGAACGCGTTGAGCCAGCGGACGTCCGGATCGTGGTCGATCAGCAGCGCCTTGAACAGCAGGGTGGCGGGCAGGCCGAGCAGGGCGCCGAGCGGGCCGAGCACGTAGCCCCACACGAGCAGCGACAGGAACGAGACGGTCGCGGTGACGCCCACGGCGTCCCCGTTGAACTTGGGCTGGATGATCGACTGGACGACGAAGTTCACCACGCAGTACAGGATCGCGACGACCAGCGCGGTCGTTGGGCCCTGCGCGAGCAGGGCCATCAGCACCGGCGGGATGATGCCGAGCACGAACCCGACGTTCGGGATGTAGTTCGTGAGGAACGACAAGATGCCCCACACGAGCGCCAGCGGGACGCCCGCGACGACCAGGATGCCGACGTCGATGACCGCGACGATCAGGCCGAAGACCGACGTCACGATCCAGTACCGCCGCACCCCGAGCACGAAGTCGGCGAGGGCCACGCCGATCGTCGGCTGGTGCCGGGCGAGGGCGGCGAAGCGGGCCGGGAAGGTGTCGGCGTCGATCACCATCATGAACACGATCACGACGACGACGCCGATCACCGACACGAAGTTCGACAGTTGCCCGACCAGGCTTTGGAGGACGCCGGCGAAGCTCGACGGGTTCAACTGCTGCAACTGGGTGAGCAGTTGCTCCTCGGTGATGCCGAAGGACGCCAGCAGCGCGACCGATTCGGAGTACATGCGCTCGAAACTCTCGGTGTAGACGGGCAGTTCGCGCACGAGCGAACTGACGCCCCAGCCGAGCGAGAAGAAGAAGACGAGCAGGATCGCGAACACGACCACGCACAGCACGATCGTCGCCAGCAGCGACGGGACGCCGCGGCGCGTCAGGATCTGCCGCACCGGCCACGCGGCGACGAACAGGTTGATGGTCAGGAACAGCGGCGCGACGATGTCGTTCACCGTGCGGATGCCCTGGCCGATGACGAGCAGGGCGGCGACCGCTACCAGGACCATCGCGATGCGCGGCCAGCGGGAGGCGTGCTGGGGGGTGTCAGGCATGACGGCCAGCGTAGCCGCCTCCGGGGCGGCCCCCGGCGGGAGGCCCCCGGGCGCCCGGGTGAGCGTCGGACGCCGCCGGCCGGGTACAGTGGCCCGTCGTGATTGTGGCGCGCGAGGTCGAGGTCCGGGTGGGAGCCCGGCTGCTGCTGTCCCCGGTGTCGTTCCAGATCGCCGCCGGCGACAAGGTCGGGCTGGTGGGGCGCAACGGCGCCGGCAAGACGACCCTGACCCGCATCCTGGCCGGCGAGGGCCTGCCGGCGTCCGGGTCGGTGCAGCGGACCGGGCATCTCGGCTACCTGCCGCAGGATCCGCGCACCGGCGATCTGCACGTGATCGCCCGCGACCGCATCCTGTCGGCGCGCGGGCTCGATCGCATCCTGCAGCGGCTGCGCACCTACGAACTGGCGATGGCGGACGCCGCCGGCGACGAGGCCCGGGAGCAGGCCATGACGTCGTACGCGCGGGCCGAGGCGGAGCTGGCGGCGGCGGGCGGTTATGCGGCCGAGTCGGAGGCGGCGCGCATCGCCGCGAACCTGGGCCTGCCCGACCGGGTGCTGACGCAGGAGATCCGGACGCTCTCGGGCGGCCAGCGCCGCCGCGTCGAGCTGGCCCGCATCCTGTTCTCGGGGGCGGACACGCTGCTGCTCGACGAGCCGACGAACCACCTGGACGCCGACTCGATCGTCTGGCTCCGCAACTACCTGCAGACGTACGCCGGGGGCGTCCTGATGATCTCGCACGATTCGGGGCTGCTGGACGCGACGGTCAACAAGGTCTTTCACCTGGACGCCAACCGAGCCTGCCTGGACGTCTACGCGCTGGACTGGAAGAAGTACCTCGCCCAGCGGGAGACCGACGAGAAACGGCGCAAGCGCGAGCGTGCGAACGCCGAGCGCAAGGCGGCCCGGCTGCTGGAGCAGGCCGACAAGCTGCACGCGAAGGCGACCAAGGCGACGGCCGCCCAGAACATGGCACGTCGCGCCGAGAAGCTGCTCGCCGCGACCGAGGGGGAGCGGACGACGGACCGCGTGGCGAAGATCCGGTTCCCCGACCCGGCGCCCTGCGGCAAGGTGCCGCTGACGGCCGAGGGCTTGTCGAAGACGTACGGCTCGCTGGAGGTGTTCACCGGCGTCGACCTGGCGATCGACCGGGGGGCGAACGTGGTCGTGCTCGGGCTGAACGGCGCCGGCAAGACGACGCTGCTGCGGCTGCTCGGCGGCATCGAGGAGCCGGACACCGGCCGGGTGATCCCCGGCCACGGGCTGAAGCTCGGCTACTACGCGCAGGAGCACGAGACGCTCGACGTGACGCGGTCGGTGCTGGAGAACATGATGACGGCCTCGCCCGACCTCAACGAGACCGAGATGCGGAAAATCCTGGGGTCGTTCCTGTTCACCGGCGACGACGTCGAGAAGCCGGCGCGGGTGCTGTCGGGCGGCGAGAAGACGCGGCTCGCGCTGGCGATGCTCGTCGTGTCGGCGGCGAACGTGCTGCTGCTGGACGAGCCGACGAACAACCTGGACCCGGCGTCCCGGCAGGAGGTGCTGGGCGCGATCCGCACGTACGCGGGGGCGGTCGTGCTGGTGACTCACGACGAGGGGGCCGTGGAGGCGCTGCAGCCGGATCGCGTCCTGCTGCTACCCGACGGCGACGAGGATCTGTGGAGCCCCGAGTACGCCGAGCTGGTGTCCCTGGCGTAGTCGGCGGGGCGTGCCGGTGGGCCGACGAGCGGACCCGGCTACTCTGGGCGCGTGCCGATTCAGCTTGCCGCCGTCCTGTCCGCGCTCATCGTCGCGGTGGGGGTGTGCGGCATCGTCGTGCCCGTGCTGCCGGGCAGCCTCGCGATTCTCGTGGGCCTGCTGGTCTGGGCGCTGGCGTCCGGCACGACGGCGGGCTGGGTCGTGTTCGGCATCGGGGCCGCGTTCGTGATCGCGGGCGGCAGCGCCCAATACCTCATCACCGGACGCCGGCTGCGCGCGCAGGACATCCCGTCGCGCTCGGTGGTGATCGGCCTCGTCTGCGGGGTGGCCGGGCTGTTCGTGCTGCCGTTCCTCGGGCTGCCGATCGGGTTCGCCGTCGGGCTGCTGGCGTCCGAGTTCGCGCGGGTGAAAGACGTCCGGACGGCGGCGGGCACCAGTTGGTCGGCGCTGAAGTCGGTGGGGTTGGGCATGGTCGTCGAGCTCTCCTGCGCGCTCTGCGCGGCGGCGACGCTGCTCGTCGGCATCCTGGTGCGGCTGTTCGCCTAGTCGCGGGGCCACGTCGCGGACGCTCATCGCACCTCGACGACGAAAACCGACCTTGCGCGTGCCACGGCACGCGCGAGGTCGGTTTTCGTCTGCGAGGTGAG
>CALMAD010000445.1 GCA_937859105.1 uncultured Propionibacteriaceae bacterium | reverse complement strand
AGCTCGCCCTCGAACCGACGCTGCCCGGCTGGCTCTTCGACGACGCCGGCGAGGTGCGGTTCACCTTCCTCGGCCGGACGCCGGTGACGGTGCGCAATCCGGCGCGGCGCGACACGTGGGCGTCCGGGGGGTGGGTGCCGCGCTGGCGGGCGACCGTGAGCGTGGACGAGGAGGACCGTGCGTACGACGGTGCGATCGGTGACACCGACGCGCGCGCCGTCCGGGACGGTATGGCCACCGCGATCGTGCTCGACCTGCTCGAGGGGTAGCGCACCCTTTTCGCGCCTCGGCCCCTCCACCGGGCCGCGTCCGTCCTGTCACCAGGTCGACACTCGCTGTCTCGCGGGTACGTCGCCGGTCGCTGCGCCATGGGCTGTCCTGTCACCAGCTCGACACTCGCAGTCTCGCGGGTGTGTGGCCGGTCGCTGGTCACGGGCTGTCCTGTCACCAGGTCGACACTCGATCCGGTCGGGTCCCCGGCAAACCCAGTCCGACTGACCGCCACCCAGGTCGGCCGACATCGAGTGTCGGACCTGTGACAGTAGGGTGTCCGGGTGCTTCGGGTCGCCACGTTCAACGTCAACGGCATCAGGGCGGCGCATCGCCGCGGGTTCACCGATTGGCTGGACGCCCGCTCCCCCGACGTGGTGGCGCTCCAAGAGGTGCGCGCCGGCGTGGACGACGTCCCCGCGGACGCCCTCGGCGGGTACCACCTCGCGTATCACCCGGGGAACCTCCCCGGACGCAACGGAGTCGGCTTTCTGACCCGGCAGCCGCCCGCGGCCGTCCGGATGGGCTTCGGCAACCGCCGCTTCGACCCCGAGGGCCGCTATCTCGAGGTCGACCTCGACATCCCCGGACGCCCGCCGCTCACGCTCGGCACCCTCTACCTCCCCAAGGGAGCGATCGCCGACGGCCGCGACGCCGACCCGGCGAAGTACCGCCGCAAGATGACGTTCATGGCCTCCCTGCGCGCGTACCTGACGCGGGCCCGGCGCGCGGCCCGCACCGCCGGGCGCGAGTTCGCGGTGATGGGCGACTTCAACGTCGCGCACCAGCCGCTCGACCTCAAGAACTGGCGCACCAACCAGCGCTCCGAGGGCTTCCTCCCCGAGGAGCGCGCCTGGTTCGGCACGCTCGTGTCACCGCGGACGCTCACCGACGTCGTCCGGACGCTGCACCCCGACGAGCCGGGCCCCTACTCGTGGTGGAGTTGGCGCGGCCAGTCGTTCGCGAACGACACGGGTTGGCGCATCGACTATCAGCTCGCCACCCCCGCGCTCGCCGCCGCCGCGATCACCGCCGGCACCGACCGGGACGCCTCCTACGAGGCCCGCATCAGCGACCACGCTCCCGTGGTGGTCGACTACGACGTCTGACCGGACGCCTACTCCCCGAACGCCGCCAGCACCTCGCGCCGGCTGACGTCCTCGACGCGCGCGTGCGTCCACCGCGGGTTGCGGTCCTTGTCGACGAGCTGCGCCCGGACGCCCTCGATGAAATCCGGCCCCGGTACGAGATGCTCGGCGAGCACCATGTCTTGCGCGAGCACCTCGTCGAGCGTCATCGACGCCGCCCTCCGGACCGCCTCAAGCGCCACCGCCACCGACAGCGGGCAGCGGCGCCGCATCTCGGACGCCGCCGCGCGGGCGTCCGGGTGGCTCGACGCCTCCAGCCGCGCGACGATCGCTGCGGGGTCGTCGCCCGCGTAGCACTCGTCGATCCACTCCCGGGACGCCTCCAGCACCCCCGGTTCGGCCTCGCCGTCGATCTCGTCCGCCAGCCCCACCAGGACGCCGTCCCGCGCCCCCACGGTCGTGCCGGTGAGCGCCAGGTGCGTGCCGGTCTCGCCGGGGGCGCGCGCGAAGAGCGCGGGGATGCCGACGTCGGGTTCGAAGCCGATGATCGTCTCGGGCATGGCGAAGCGCGAATCCGGGTACGCAACGCGTCGGGACGCATGCGCCGAGATCCCCAGGCCGCCGCCCATCACGATGCCGGCCATGTGCGCCACATAGGGCTTCGGGTAGGCGCCGACCAGGGCGTCCAGGGCGTACTCGACGCGGAAGAACTCCATGAAGTCGCCGCCGTCCAACACCGTCTGACGCAGCCCCCGGACGTCGGCCCCCGAGCACAACCCGCGCTCCCCCGCGCCGCGCAGTTCCACCGACTCCACGGACGGGTCGTCGGCCCAGGCGCGCAGAGTGTCGAGCAGTCCGCGCAACATCCCTAGCGACAGCGCGTTGATGGCGTGCGGCCGGTTCAGGGTGATCCGGCCCACGCCGGCGTCGACGTCAACGATCAGTTCGGTCATCGTGCAGATCCTTTTCCAGTTCGCGGATGAGGGCGTCCGGGTGCCGGTAACGCTCGAAGATGATCGCGCCCGCGGCGAGGCCCGCGACGCCGAGCGCGACGGCGTCGTTGCGCCACGCGAGGTTTCCGGCACCGTAGACCAGCAACACCGACACGACCGCGGCCGCCCACTTCCACACCCGCGGCGACGGGTGGGTCAACGGAAGCAGCAGGCCGCCCCAGGTCAGGTACCAGGGGTGCAGTGCGGGACCGAAGAAGGCGAACGCCAGGTAGCTCCACGACAGGAAGGTCATGGGCTCGGTGCGCGCCCTCTTCACGGCGAGATAGGCGATGATCGCCAGGCTGAGCAGCAGGCCGAACGACTGCGAGATGTTGATCGCGACCCGGTGCGTCGGGTCGGCGCCGAAGGCGTCCACGAGGGCCTGGGCGCCGAAACCGAGCAGGCTGAACGGGGCCATCGTGACGATCGAGCCGGGCACGGAGACGGCCCGGATCCAGCCGAAGCCCAGCCCCGTGGCGAGCGAGATCAGCGCGAACACCGCGATGACGACGGCGAACGCGAAGAGCACCCGCCCGAGGACGCGGGCGACCTCGCGCGGCTGCCAGCCCGACCACCCGGAGGCGATGATCGCCACCGGGAACGCGGCCAGCAGCGCCGGCTGCTTGATCGCCATCGCCACCCCGATCACGATCAGGGCGAACAGGAACCGGCGTCGGTAGGCCAGGAAGATCCCCCACACGACGAGGCCCATCATGAGCGCGTCGTTGTGCGCGCCGCCCACGTAGTCGATGACGACGAGCGGGTTGATGATCGAGAACCAGGCGACCTCGCGGGGCTCGATGTCGAGGTAGGCGCCGATCCTCGGGAGGAACCACGCGATCAGCGCGACGCCCAGCACGGCGGGCAGCCGCATCAGCACGGCCGAGTAGTAGGGGTTGAGCCCGGCCAGCAGGACGATCCCGTGGCTGAGTTGCAGCGCCAGCGGCCCGTAGGGGGCGGTGGTGTACCGCCACACCCAGGCGACCTGGTCGGCGAAGGGACCGGGCAGGAAGCCGGGCGCCGACTCGTACGGGTTGAAGCCGTTCTGGATGAGCCACCCTTGCGCGGCGTAGCTGTAGGCGTCGTGGCTGAAGATCGGCGGCGCGAACGAGATCGGCAGGCACCACCACAGCAGCACCGCCCAGTGCTTCACGTGCGTGTACACCAGCGGACGCAGCCGGAACCACGCCAGCATCAGCAGCATGACGGCCCCGATCACCAGCGCCGTGCCGAGCACCTTCACCCACGTCGCGTCCAGCCCGAAGGCCCGGGCCGGCCCCCAATAGGGGCTGCTCTGCGGCAGGTACGCGGGGGTGAGGGAGCCCAGCGCGAGCAGGACCGTCCCGACCAGACCCAGCCGCACCGGCCCGAGGCCGATCGCGACGCCCATGTCGTGCGCAAACCGCCCGAGACATCCGGACGCCGCGCGCGTCCCCGCGCCCGTCCCGTCCGGCTCGCTCACGTTCGCTCCCGTCGTCACGCGCGACGCCCCGTCCGGGACGCGCCCTCGACAGCCTAATGCGTCCGGACGCCGCCGCACCGGCCCCCTGTGGCAGGCTGGTGGTCATGCGCTTTTGGGACTGGTTCTCCGACGGCTCGCTCGCCGTCGCCGACCTGGGCCTGGCCTGCTGCGTCGTCGAGGTCGAGGCTGCGGCGCTCGGGCGCCCGCGGGTGGCCGCGCCGCCCGCCGGGGCGCGTGTCGCGGTCGTCGTCGCCGGCACGGTGACGGACGCCGTCGCCCCCCTCGTCGTCGAGCGCATCGCCGCCCTCGACGACCCGGTCGTCATCGCGTTCGGCGCGTGTGCGTCGGCGGGCGGCCCGTACTGGGATTCGCCGGTCGTCACCAAGGGCGTCGACGAGATCGTGGCCGTGGACCGCTACGTCCCCGGGTGCCCGCCCACCCCGGACGCCCTCACGGAGGTGCTCGCCGATGTCCGCTGACGCGCGCGGCGCCGCGCGCCGACCCGACGCCGTCCGCCGGGTGGACGCCGCGTCCTGGCGCGCGGAGGTCGCCGCGGCGTCCCAGGGGC
>CALMAD010000444.1 GCA_937859105.1 uncultured Propionibacteriaceae bacterium | reverse complement strand
CCGGCGGCGCCGCTCACCCCGAGCGCGAGCCCGACGGCCTCGCCCACCGCGGCGTCGGCGACGCCGGCGGCTCCGCTGGACGTCGGGTCGGCGGAGGAGGCTGCCTTCTCGATTCCGTCCGGACGCATCTGGTGCGTCGTGACCGCCACGGACGCCTCCTGCCTCATCCCCCGCGGCTACACCGGGCCGGCGCCGAAGCTGTCCGAGCCGTGCCCGTCGTGGGAGTCGGAGGGGGATCTTCGCCCCAACACCCTGACGCTGACCGCGTCGGCGAAGCCGGCGTGGGTCTGCATGGACGACCAGGTCGCCCGCCCCATGAAAGACGACCCCGCGAGCGGGTGGCAGCGCGGCTACGGCACGTGGGGGCGCGTCGACGGCCAACTCGTCGCCGTCCTCCCCTCGGGCAAGACCCTCAAACACGGGGCGTTCACCTGCACCAACGAGGGCCCGGCGGTCCGGTGCGCCCACGCGGATTCGGGCCACGCGTTCACGCTGTCCCCGGGCGCGGCGACCTTGACGTAGCCGCCCGGCGGGCGGCCCGAGAATCGCGGACGCCGGAGGCGTCCTCAGGCGGTCAGCAGCGCGGACGCGTGAACCGGCTCGGGGAGCGTGTCCCGGAGGGCGTGCTGCCCACAGCGGCGCAGGCCCGGCTCGTCGGACTCCAGGGCGAAGATCAGGCCGAGGTGGATGGCCCACGCGCGGGCGCGATCCCAGGTGGCGGTGTCGAAGCGGCCGTACAGGTTCGTCCGGTCGACGAACACCCGCCGGGCGGGCGCATCGAACGTCAGCCAGGCCGTGGCGAGGTCGCACGCCGGGTCACCGGCGGTCAGGTCGCCCCAGTCGATGACGCCCGCGAGACGTCCGTCGTCGTCGAGGATCATGTTGTACGGGTGCGGGTCACCGTGCAGCCAGACGTCGGGGGAGTCCCACTCGGGGGCGTGCCGCCAGGCGTCCCAGCGCTCGGTGAGCGCGGCACGCGGGCCGTCCTCGAGGCGCGTGAGGCGCTCGCGGACGCGCTGGTCGAGCTCGGGCCGGTCGATCGACATGCCCCGCACCGGGTTCTCGGGGGCGCCGAGCGGCGCGGGCGTGTGCAGCGAGGAGAAGAAGTCGGCGAGCGGTTCGGCGGCCTCGGCGCGCTGCTCGACGGGCAGTTCGCCCGCCGGCGTCCCCGGGACGAACGCCACGATCGCCCACGGCCACGGGTACCCCTGCCCGGGGGCGCCCTCGAAGGCCGGCACCGGCGTCGCGCCCCACAGGTGCGGCGCGATGGTCGGCAGCCAGCGAAGCTCGTTGCGGATCAGGTCGACGGCCAGGCGGCGCCGCGGCATCCGGATCAGCAGCGAATCCCCTAGCCGGAAGTGCACATTGTCCCACCCGCCGCGAAACGGCGTCAGGGGCAGGTCCGCCAGACCAGGCGACTGGGCGCGCAGCAGCGCGCGCACCAGGTCGAGGTCGATGGGGAGATCTGCAGGAGGCGTGGGCACCCATCTATTGCAACCCCGAGGTCACGATTCGGCCAAAAGCGTTGCCCCGGGTTGCCGGTGACACGCGTGTCGCGGTTGACTGCGCGCGATCAGAGGGGCGGTAGGCCAGAATGGCCGGGTGAGCGGCCCCGACGATCTCCCCCCGGACGCCGGCGAGGTCGTCCTGGGCGACAACCTCGACGTGCTAACGGGCTTCCCGGACGGCTCGTTTCAGCTCGTCTACATCGACCCGCCGTTCAACACGGGGGCGCGCCGGACGCGCCGCGCGATGAGCGTCCGCGCCGACCCCGACGGCGACCGCACGGGCTTCGCCGGGCGCCGCTACCGCACCGAGCTCGGCGAGACCCGCGCCTACGCCGACACGTTCGCCGACTATCGCTCGTTCATCGAGCCCCGCCTGCGCGAGGCGCGCCGGCTGCTCACCGCGTCCGGGACGCTCTACTTCCACATCGACCAGCGCGAGTCGCACTACTGCAAGGTGCTGCTCGACGAGATCTTCGGCCGGGACGCCTTCCTCAACGAGATCATCTGGGCCTACGACTTCGGCGGACGCGCCCGCGACCGCTGGCCGGCCAAGCACGACACGATCCTGGTGTACGTCAGGACGCCCGGCGCCCACTTCTTCGACCAGGACGCGATCGACCGCATCCCGTACCTCGCGCCCGGCCTCGTCGGCCCCGAGAAGGCGGCCCGCGGCAAGCTGCCCACCGACGTCTGGTGGCAGACGATCGTCGGCACGAACAGCCGCGAGAAGACCGGCTACCCGACGCAGAAACCCGAGGCGATCCTGCGGCGGATCGTGCAGGCGTCCAGCCGGCCGGGGGACCGCGTCCTCGACTTCTTCGCCGGCTCCGGCACGACGGGCGCCGTCGCGCGGGCGCTCGGGCGCAGGTTCGTCCTCGTGGACGACAACCCGGACGCCGTCGCGGTCATCAGGCGACGCCTCGGCGAGGACGGCGTGGCCTACCTGCCATGATGGGCAGCATGGCGACACGCTCCGACGAACTCTCCGAGGCGCTCGGCGGGCAGAGGCTGTTCGTCGAGGTGCCCGACGCCCTGGCGGACTGGATCCCCGCGTGCGAGGTCGTCGTCCAGGAGCGCCTCGCCGCGTTCGCGCTCGGCGCCGCGCGCCTGGAGGATCTGCCCACCGCGCTGGCCTTCTTCGGACGCCGTGCCCGCGTCGGCGTCCACGGAGCGTCGACCCCCCAGCAGGTCGCGGACGCCTTCGGCGCCGGCGCCCACTTCGTCACGTCCCCGGTGTGCACGCCCGACCTGCTGGACGCCGCGGGCGGGCGTCCGCTCGTCGTGGGCGCCCTCACGCCCACCGAGGTGGCGATCGCGGCCGGACAGGGGGCGATGGCCGTGCAGATCATCCCAGCCGACGTGATGTCCACCGCCTACTCGCGCGCGCTGCTGCCCCTGTGCCCCGACGTCCCGATCGTCGCGACCGGGCGTCTCGAGCGCTTCCAGGCCGAGATGTGGCTGGACGCGGGGGCGGCCGCCGTCGGGCTCGTCGAGACCGCCGTCAAGGCTGAGACTTCTCAGGGGATTTTCCCAGATGTTCAGGATCTCGACGAGGCCAGGCGCCGCTGCCAAGCGTATGCAGATCTGGCGATGCTCAACTAATCAATTTGGTACCTGAGAGATTCTTAGTTAGATTGGTCCGCGGACCGCA
>CALMAD010000443.1 GCA_937859105.1 uncultured Propionibacteriaceae bacterium | reverse complement strand
CGGTGAGGACCAGCTGCTTGAGGCGGACGTCCGCGCGCTCGCGTCTCGTCGGCGTCCCTCGCGCGGTCCCGCTCCGCCTCGCCCCGCGCGGTCCCGCTCTGTCCCGCTCCGACAACGCTGCAGGTCTTTCACCAACGCTGCAGGCGTTCTCAAAACGCCGGGCTTAAGCCGCAACGCTGCCTTACGTAAGGCAGCGTTCTCGATTAAGGCAAGCGTTGTCGAAACGCTGCAGGCGTTCCGCACACGCTGCAGGCGTTCCGCGAAGCAGCCCGGCCAACTCGCTCACCGAACCAACGGCTGCTGACGTTCGTCCTCACGACCTCAGCGGGGCAGGTCCACGACCCCCCCCCGGGACGCCCTCGCCGGGTACCAAGCCCGCAGTCACGCGCAGGGGTCGGCGCGGGCGCCGGCGTCGCCGACCGGACGCCTCAGTCGGACGTCCGCGGCCAGGCGTTCGGGACGCACCCGTCCAACGAGATGCTCTGCTGCATCATCACCGGCGCCTTCGCGCCCTTCCGCGGGCACTTCGCATGCCCCAGCCCCAGGGCGTGGCCGAACTCGTGGTTCACCATGTACGCCCGATAGTCGCCGAGGTCGGAGTAGGTCGGCGTCATGTACAGCCAACGATCCGCGTTCAAGACGATGTTGTTCCCGCTCCGGCAACTCCACTTGCCCTCGGTCTTCGCCGGCTGGCACAGCTTGTCGGACGTCTTCGGCGACGCCAGATACACCGTCAGCACCCCGGTGCCCTCGGCGGCCACGAGCTCGAAGTTCGTCTTGCCGTAGCCCACCCAACTGCGCTCGTCGCTCAGGATGCCGTGCACCTGCCGCGCCACATCATCGGCCTGCTGCGGCACCGACGTCTCGACCTTCACCACGTACTTCTTGGTGCTCGGCGCCGACTTCCCCGGCGGCAGCACGATGCCGTTCAGCGCATACTTGCCGGTCGCGGCCATGTCGGAGGTCCAGACCTTCTCGCGCGCGGCCTGCGGAATCGACGCCGTCGGCGTCGCACTCGTGGACGCCGCCGGTCCGGCCGGCCCCGTACCCGGCGCGCCGGGCGTCACCGCCGGCGGACGCAACGCCGCCACGATCAGGCCCACCACGAGAGCGAGGCCCACGATGATGGCCAGGCCGATCAGCCGCTGCCGGGGCTCGATCGCCCTCGACGCGGCATCGGGCTGGGTCGGGCTCACGGCCTCAGCCTAAGCGACACCGGACGCCGCGGCCGGTACCCGCGCCCGGCGCGGCCGGGCACCGGGTCGCCCGAGAGGGGACGCCCGCGGCGCGCCCCAAGGGGCCTCCGCGGCGCCTCCGCAGGACGCCTCCGCGGCGCCTCCGCAGGACGCCTCCGCGCCGACACCTCCGACCGGACGCCTCAGGCCTTGGCCCAGAGGGCGTCCAATCCGTCGGGCGTGAGGCCGGGCAGCCCCAGCCGGAACTCCTCGCGGAGCACGGACCCGAACTCCTCCGGCGTCTTGATCGGCTGGACGCGGCGGCGTCCGGAACCGAGACGAATCAGCGTCCGCCCCATCAGGATCGACACCTGGTCGTGCCGACGGATGCCGGCCGACAGGCTCTTCACGTACGGGGAGTCGGGGCTCGTCGTGTCGTGCACGTACACGTCGTGCCAGGCCGACAGCGGGCTCGGCTCGTCGGAGACCTCGATGGCCCGCACCGACATCATCTTCGGGTCGTGGGTGAAGATCCAGGCGCCGCCGCCCGGCGACGGGGCGAGCGCGTAGCGGAACGGACCCTGCTCGATCGGCCCCTCGGCCAGCGGCACGGGCACTTCGAGGGCGCTGCCGAGGCCCGGGTCCGCGTAATACCGGACGCCGTCGACGACCACCTGCACCGTGATGTGCGCGTGCCAGGGCCCGCCGGGCGCGCGGTCGAACGGACGTTGCACCCGGGCCCCGTGCAACTCGACCTCGAAGCCGAGCTGCTCCAGCAGCCACGCGAACCCGCCCGTCAACTGGATGCAGCCGCCCCCCTCCCCCGCGACGAGGGCCTCGGCGAACGCCTCGGCGTCCAGCTCGGGGACGCGGCCGCGGCTGATCCAGATGGTGTCGTGCGCGAACCGGTGCACGTGCGCCGCGTGCAGCGCGGCCAGGCCGGCGGCGTCCGCGGCGGGGCGCTCGAGGCCGAGCTCCGCCAGGTAGCGGTCGACGAGGGCGGTCATGAGGTGAGCCTTCCGAGTGAGGCGGCGAACAGCAGCAGCATGGATTCGGCCTCCGAGACGCGGCCGGCCCGCCGGCAGGCGTCCAGGCGCGCGGAGACCGCGGCGACGTCGAGGATGTCGTCGGGGCAGGCGCGCACGGCGGCGGCCAGGCCGTCGGCGGCCGTCTCCGAGCGCATGATGAGGGCGGCGTCCAGGCGGAACGCCGACTTGTCGAAGTCGAACCCGGCCATCGCCGGCACCTCGCGCGCGAGACGCGCGAGCACGGTGCGGACGGGCAACTTCCCTTGTGAGAGCGACACCATGCGCTCGGCGGGCCGCGTGAGCGCCCAGTGCGCCACGGGCGCCGACAGGTACGGCGGCCGCTGCTCGACGCTCTCGGGCATCCACGCGTGATCGCCCTGGACGGTGAGCAGGTAGGAGTCCAGCAGGTGGCGCAGGTCGTCGCGACGGCGCGTCTCGATGCCGGACGCCCCGGACGCCTTCGCCGCCCCGTTCGCGGCCTCCGCCTCGGCGCGGCGGGCCTCGACGGCCTCCAACACCGCGGGCCGCAGGAAGCCGAGCAGCGGCGTGATCACGTGGTGCCGGCCCAGTGGCCCCGAGTCGGACGCCACCTGCGTCCGCCAGTACGCCGCGTGCCAGGCGGGCCCGCCGCCGGTCATCTCCGCGCTGCCGAACTCGCCCCACGGCAGCCGCGCCGGGTCGCCGAAGACGCCCGCCCGCGCGGCCTGCACGCGCGCGGAGTCGTAGCCGCAGAACAACTCGTCGGCGCCCTCGCCCGACAGCACGCACCGGATCCCCCGGCTGTGCACGAACCGCGCGGCCAGCGCCCTGCCCACCGGGCCCAGCCTCACCAGCGGCGCCCGGCGCGTGTCTACGAAGTCGAAGAAGCCCTCGCGCAGGTCGACGGGCGTGAG
>CALMAD010000442.1 GCA_937859105.1 uncultured Propionibacteriaceae bacterium | reverse complement strand
CGGCCCGGAGCTACCGGATGATCGCCTACAACGTCTCCGAGGCGAATCTGGACGCGGCGTGCGCGATCACGCCCGGCATCGAGAGCCCGACCCTCTCCCCGCTGCACCGCGAGGGCTGGCTGGCGGTGCGCGCGATGATCCCGGCGAAGGGGTCGGCGACGATCATGGATCGGCTGTGGGACGTGGGGGCCGAAGGCATCCTCGTCACCGAGATCGCGGCGTGCCGGCTGTGATGTTCTCGACCCGGACGCCCGACGGGGCGGTGCTCGGACGCCCGCGCCTGGTGCTGGTCAACGCCGGCCTCTGGACGGTGCTGCTCACCGGCGGTTCGCTGCTCGGGTGGTTCGCGCTGCCGCCGCACGTGCGCGCGCTCTTCACGATGCCTCAGATCGCGACGCTGCTGTTCATCGAGGGGTTCATCGTGTGCTTCCTCTGGGCGGTCGGCCTGTCGTACGTGCGGGCGGACGCCGCGGGCCTCCGCTTCCGCAACGGCCTGCGCTCGCACACGCGCACGTGGGACGACGTCGCCCACGTCCGCTACCTCACGGGCGACCCGTGGGCGTTCCTGGAGTTGCGCGAGCCGATCGAGAAGCTGCCGCTCATGGGCATCATGCGCACCGACGGTGAGCGCGCCGACGGCCTCGTCGCCGACCTGCGCGCCCTGCATCGCGCCTCGCGGGAGGCGTGAGCCGAGGGCTCCGGTCGGCCGGGGCGGACGCGGCCGAGCCCTGGCCGGACGGACGCCGCCGCTCAGTCGATGCCGCGGCGCTTGAGGATCTCGGTGACCTCGGGGTCGTCGGCCGACGTGGCGCCGGTCGAGCTGGAGGTGGACGCCCCCTGCGGCGAGCTGCCGTAGTCCGGACGCTGACGGGCCACCTGCGAGTCGGACGCCGCCGGCGTCTTCTTCGCCCGCGGCTTGTGCGGCAGCAGCCGGCTGATGATCATCAGCAGGACGCCGAGCCCGCCGATCGCGGCGCCCGCCATGGCCAGCATCGTCCAGGTGAGGCCCTGGTACCACAGCGCGAGAGTGTTCCACAGGTCGACCAGCGTGGGCAGCAGCCCGACGAGGTACACCGCGATGGGGAGCAGCGACAGCCCGAGCCAGAAGATGACGGTGCGCCACCGGGCACGGGGCCAGAGCAGCGCGGTGATGATGAGGCCCAACAGGGTCAGGCCGGCGCAGACGAGAAGCTGCAGCAAGTTCGGGTCCATGGGTCACAAGATGGCACGCCGACGGGGGTCTTCGGAAGCGGGCTCGCGGGTTTCGTGGCGCTCCGGGGGCTCCGCAGGCCGTCCGGACGCCCGCCCGCCGACTTGCCGCGACCCGCGGCGTCCCCCGTACGGTGGAGCCATGAGGAGCCTGGGTCAGCCGTCATCCGCCTTCGCCGACGACCACGGGGAGGCCGACCCCGCGCTGCGCGCCACGCTGGCGTCCGCCTACTCGGGGGGCAACGAGCCCTACCTACGCGCGGTCGCCGCCCTGTGCGCCGCGCGCCTGCTGCTGCCGATCGTCGCCACCGGCGACGAGGGCGGCGACGGGCCCGACCCCGACCGGCACGCCGAGATGGCGGCCGTCCAGGTGCAGGCGGCCAACGGCGCGAAGGCGGTCTGCGTGTTCACCGGCATGGACGCCCTGACGGCCTGGCAGCCGACGGCGCGTCCGGTGCCGTGCACGCTCGACGACGTCGCGGCGACGGCGGAGGAGACGGCGTCCATGGCGGTGCTCGTCGACCTCGAGGGGCCGCACCCGCTCGTCATCGAGCACGCCCTGATCAAAGAACTCGCCCAGGGGCATCGACTGGTCGAGCTGTCCCCGGGCGAGTTCGGGTGGGTGTTCCTCGATCAGGCGTCCGGCGGTCGTCCGGACGCCGACGAGGCCGGGCGCTAAGCCGAGTCCACCTTCGACCAGAGGTTCACGCCGCCCTCGACCGCGTGCTCGTCGATGTGGGCGAGCTCGTCGTCGGTGAAGTCGAGGTGCTGCACCGCGCCCACGCTGTCCTCGAGTTGTTGCACGCTGGACGCGCCGATCAGCGCGGACGTGACCCGGGCGTCCCGCAGCACCCACGCGATCGCCATCTGCGCGAGCGTCTGGCCGCGCTCGGACGCCAGGTCGTTCAGCGCCCGGATGTGCCCGAGGTTCTCCTCGGTGAGCAGGCTCTCCGACAGGGACTTGCCCTGCGAGGCCCGCGACCCCTCGGGGATGCCGTGGAGGTACTTGTTCGTCAGCATGCCCTGCGCGAGCGGGGAGAACGCGATCAGGCCGACGCCGGCGTCCCCGACCACGTCGAGAAGCTCCTTCTCGACCCAGCGGTTCAGCATGGAGTACGACGGCTGATGGATCAGCAGCGGCGTCCCGAGCTCGTGCAGGATGCGGACGGCCTCCCGCGTGCGCTCGCCGGAGTACGACGAGACGCCGACGTAGCGGGCGCGGCCCGACCGGACGATGTAGTCCAGCGCCCCGAGCGTCTCCTCCAGCGGGGTGTCGGGGTCGTAGTGGTGGTGGTAGAAGATGTCGACGTAGTCGAGCCCCATGCGCTCCAGCGAGGCGTCCAGGGAGCCGACGAGGTACTTCCGCGAGCCGAGGTCGCCGTACGGGCCGGGCCAGAAGTCCCAGCCGGCCTTGCTCGAGATGACGAGCTGGTCGCGGTAGCGGCCGAAGTCTTCGCGGAGGTGGCGTCCGAAGTTCGTCTCGGCGGAGCCGTACGAGGGCCCGTAGTTGTTGGCCAGGTCGAAGTGGGTGATGCCGAGGTCGAACGCGCGGCGCAACGTGGCACGCTGGGTCGCGAACGGGACGTCGTCGCCGAAGTTGTGCCACAGGCCGAGCGAGATCGCCGGCAGCAGGAGTCCGGAGCGGCCGACCCGGCGGTACGGCATGCGTCCGTCGTAGCGGCCCGCGTCGGGCACGTATTCGTCGATGAGCGGCATTGTTTGTCCTCCTCAAGGAGTGGTCGGAGAGACGGGCGCGGTTGGCCCCGCCGTCGTTGCCAGGCTACAATGCTGGGGTTCGTCCACCCAACGGGTGCGATCGTGCAAGCGGAGAACGCCAAGCTCCCACCCTCCTCGGCCCCCGGCCGAAGGGTCACCCAGGTGCCCCCGACCAGCGTCGGGGTGAGCGCCGTCGGCTTGGGCTTCCGTGTGCACGGGAGCCCCTTTTCGTGGGCGGGCCAAGATCGACACTGGGAGGAACTCATCAGCACGGAACCGCGCATCAACGAACGCATCCATGTGAACGAAGTCCGGCTCGTCGGCCCCAACGGCGAGCAGGTGGGCATCGTGCGCATCGATGACGCGCTGCGCTTGGCCCGCGAAGCCGACCTCGACCTCGTCGAGGTGGCCCCGCAGGCCCGTCCGCCGGTCGCGAAGCTCATGGATTACGGCAAGTACAAGTACGAGGCCGCCCAGAAGGCTCGCGAAAGCCGGCGCAACCAGTCGAACACGGTCATCAAGGAGATGAAGCTCCGGCCGAAGATCGACGAGCACGACTACGAGACCAAGAAGGGCCACGTCGTCCGCTTCCTGAAGGCCGGCGACAAGGTCAAGATCACGATCATGTTCCGAGGCCGGGAGCAGAGCCGCCCCGAGCTCGGGTTCAACCTGCTCAGGCGGCTGGCCGACGACATCGCCGAGGACGGCTTCATCGAGTCCCAGCCGCGGCAGGACGGCCGCAACATGCTCATGGTCGTCGCGCCGACGCGCAAGAAGTCCGAGGCGCGCGCCGAGCAGCGCGCCGCCAAGGCGACGCGGGCCGCGAGCCGTGCGGCGGAGAACGAGGCGGAGGAGCGTGAGCTCGCCGAGCTCCGCAACGCCCGCCAGAGCCAACCGAAGAAGCGCCGGGGTCCGGCCGACAACATGGATCCCGACATCGACCTGTAGGCCTCAAGCCGGGTCCTAACGAAGAGAAAGTGAGACGGCGGATGCCGAAGATGAAGACGCACTCCGGTGCCAAGAAGCGGTTCAAGGTGACCGGCAGCGGCAAGCTGATGCGCCAGCAGGCCGGCAAGCGACACCTCAACGAGCACAAGCCCACCCGGCGCACCCGCCGGCTGAGCGTCGATGTCGAGGTCGCCGGCCCCGATCTGAAGAACGCGAAGAAGCTGCTGGGCAAGCGCGCGCGCTGACGCCCCGACGAACACACGAAGCAAGGAGTAACGAGAGATGGCACGCGTGAAGCGCGCGGTGAACGCGCAGAAGAAGCGTCGTGAGGTGCTGGACCAGGCGTCCGGCTACCGGGGTCAGCGGTCGCGGCTGTACCGCAAGGCGAAGGAGCAGCTGCTCCACAGCTACACCTACAGCTACGCGCACCGGAAGGACCGCAAGGGCGACTTCCGTTCGCTGTGGATCCAGCGGATCAACGCGGCTGCCCGCGCCGAGGGCATGACGTACAACCGATTTATCTCGGGCCTCAAGGCCGCCGGCGTTGAGGTCGACCGCAAGATGCTGGCCGAGCTGGCCGTCTCCGACCCGAAGGCGTTCGCCGCCCTGGTCGAGGTGGCCAAGGCCAGCGTCTCGGCCGCTGCCTGAGCACACGACAACGCCCGCGGCGCACCCCGATTGCCCGGGGTGG
>CALMAD010000441.1 GCA_937859105.1 uncultured Propionibacteriaceae bacterium | reverse complement strand
GCGGGTAGCTTTCGTGCTGAAAACAATCGTCGAACGAAGGGGTTCCCGATGAAAATGAAGACTGCATCCGCGGTTGTCGCCATCACCTGTGTTGAGATCTCCGGCTGCTCTTCCGGCGGGGCGGCCACGTCGGCCCCTGCCCCCGCCACCTCCGCTCCTGCCGCCACCTCCGCGCCCACCACGACGTCCTCCGCACCACAGGAGACGGCAACCCAGACCGAAACGTCGGCTCCGAGCGGCAAAACCACCATCGAGTTCAAGGTCACGACCCAGGGCAAGGCCAACGTGGCCTACGGCACCACGGGCGGCATCAGCCAGCTGGAAATCACGAAGAACTGGTCCAAGAAGGTGGAGAGCGACCAGGCCTTTGATGCCGTCAACCTGACCGTGACGAACGCCAGCCTCAAGAAGAACAACGTGACGTGCGAGGTCCTGATCGACGGAAAGTCCGTGCGCAAGAACTCGGGTTCGGGGCTGGCCGCTGCCGCAAGTTGCACAGCCACGATCAGCTAGTCGTTGCGCTGATCCCCTGATTCGAGGACGGCCCCGGACTGGCCCAGCTAGGGGCGGCCGGCGGCGTCCTCAGCGGGGGTCGTCGGCGGCGGGGCGCACCATCGTGTCGGGCACGGGCAGCCAGGCGAGCGTCGCGACCACCATCAGGGCGCCCGACAGCCCGAACGCCCACCCGAACCCGACCTGGTCGGCGACGAACCCGGTCAGGATGGGTCCGATGATCGAGCCCAGGTCCTGGGCCATGGAGAACGTGGCGAGGGCCTGGCCGCCGCTGCGGTCGCGCCCGATGATGTCGGCGACCATCGCCTGCTGCGAGGGCGCCACGAGCGACGACCCGATGCCGCCGAGCGCCGACAGCGCGAGGAACACCGGCACCGACCCCGACCAGCCGAACGCCAGGTTCGCGGCGGCGCAGATCACGAGCCCGGCCAGCAGGACGGGCTTGCGGCCGAGCCGGTCGACGAGGCGTCCGGAGCCCTGCAGCGACACGAAGTTCGCCAACGCGAACACCGTCAGGCCCAGCCCGGCGAACCCGGCGCCGATCGCCGGGACGGCGGCGGCGAACAGGGGCAGCAGCGCGATCCGGACGCCGAAGTTCGTCCAGCCGTTTGCGAAGCCCGAGATCAGCACGGTCCGGTAGGCGGGCAGCCCGAGGGCCTGCCGCAGGGTGAGCGGAGGGCGGGCGTCCTCGGCGCGGTCGCGCAGCGCGTGCCGGGGCAGCAGCACCCCCGCGACGGACGCCGCGATGACCAGGGCGATCGCGTAGATGACGAACGGCGTCCGGTAGCCCAGGAACGCGAGCGCTGAGCCCAGCATCGGGCCGACGACGTTGCCGAGCAGGAAGCTCGTGCCGTACAGCGCGGACGTCCGCCCGCGCACGTCCGCAGGCGCCAGCCGCACGATCAGGCCCATCGCGGCGATCGTGAACATCGTCGAGCCGACGCCGCCCAGCGCGCGCACGAAGAGCAACTGGTAGTACGACTGCGCGGCCGCGCACAGCCCCGTGGACGCGGCGACGATCAACAGGCCGCTCATGTAGACGCGGCGCTCGCCGAGGCGTCCGATCAGACCGCCCGCGGCCGGCGTGAACGCCAGCCGCATCGCGGCGAACGCGCTCACGATCAGGGACGCCGCGGCCACCCCGACGTCAAAGCTGCGGGCGTACTGGGGCAGGATCGGCGCGATGATGCCGTAGCCGAGCGCGACGATGAACGCCGCCGCGATCAGGACCCACAGCTCCCGGGGGAGGCCCCTCACGACGGCCGCCCCCTCACCAGGGCCGCCCGTTCATGAGGGCAGCAGCGAGCGGAGGTACTCGGCGTCCTGGGCGTAGTTGCGCGCGTCGGACGCCAGCGCCTCGTCCTTCTTCTTCGCGGCGACCGCGGAGGTGAACTCACCCAGATCCTCCAGCCGATCGACCACGGCGGCCAGCAACTCGGGGACGGAGACGTCGGAGCCGTAGGCGTCCAGCAGCAACTGCACGCGGTGGAAGATGTCGAGGCTCAGGTTCGGGACGGCCGGGTTCGTCGGCCGCATCAGCGGGCCGAGCCGGTAGGCGAGGTACGACAGGTCCCACAGCCGGGGGCCGGGGGCCGCGAAATCCCAGTCGATCAGGCCGACGAGCTCGCCGTTCTTGAAGACCATGTTGTACGGCGCGAAGTCGTTGTGACAGATGGCCTCGACCGGCTTGCGGCGGTGGGCGCGCCAGCGCTGATTGCCGTCGTCGAAGTCGGCGGTGAGGTCGTGGAGCTGCCGCATCCACTGGGCCGCGGTCGTCAGGACGGCCTCGTCGTACACGTAGTCGGGGAGGGGATAGGTGGGCACCTTCCCCTTGAGGTAGCTCAGCGTCTCGCGCCCGTCGGAGGTGTAGCCGCGGGGCTCGGGGCACCACGTCACGCCGTTGTCGCGCAGGTGCGTGAGCAGGCGCTGCACCGTCGGCGTCCACGGGCCGGCCTCGCGGCGGACCTCGTCGCCCGCCCGCGCGACCGGCGTCATCGTGCCGGGAAGCGGCTTCTCGGGCTTCGCGTCTTTGGGCTTGGAGTCTTTGGCGTCCTTCTCGGAACCCTTCGCCGCGGCGACGTCTTTGCCGGGCTTCTTGGCGTCCTTGGAGTCCTTCACGCGTAGCACTCTAGTGGCGCGGGCGCCGGATGAGGATGGCGCCCAAGCTAGGGTGAGGGGGTTCGCCGAGCCCCGCACCGGTCGCGGGGCCCAACCGAGGAGCCCGGAATGACCGACGACCACGCCCGCGACGGCGTCCCCGACGACGTGCCGGGGGCCGCTCCCGACGACGAGGGTTTCGAGTTGCTGCCCGGGCGTCCCGAGTTCATCGACGCCGTCTTCGACACCTTCGGCGAGGAAACGGTCGAGCTGGAGACGCTGGGCGGCGGGGCCGTCCGGCTGATCGGCTTCGAGCGGGGGGACGCGATGAGCGTGGTCACGGTGGGTTTGCACCGCGTCCCGCTGAGCAAGGGCGAGGCCGTCGAGCTGGTCTGCGACGCCCCGAAGGACGCCGTCGGTGCGGCCCCCGTCACGCTCGGCATCGCCGTCGAGCGGCTGGTGCACAGCCGCCGCGCGCCCGAGCCGCGGCGTCCGTGGATCAACGAGGTGCCCTACCTGGAGGGCACGAAGATCTCCGCGATGGTGGTCGACGAGCGCGACGTCGCGACGGTCCGGGACGCCGCGGGCGCCCTTCTCGGACGCCTTCGTCGCGTCGTCATGCTGACGAACGTCGAGGCGCGGTTCGTCGCCGAGCACGGCCTGGACGCCCTCCCCGGCGGGCCGGACGCCCTGCGGGACGTCGAGCGCGACGACCTCGTCGGCACCAAAGAGCTGCAGGTTCCCGACGTTCCGTGCCTGGTGTCGAGCCTGCTGGACGACCGCCCCGCCCGCTGGATCGAGGTCGACCTGGAGGGGCGCTTCGTCGCCCTGAGCCTGGACGAGGACGAGGAGTTCCTCGACGAGATCGACAACTTCGCGATCTGGTCGGTGCGCACGCTGATCGAGAAGAACCCGAGCCTGCGGGAGTTCGTGCTCACCGCCGTCCCCGGCGACTGCGCGCGGCTCACCGACGACGGCTGGCTGAGCGGCCGGCAGGCGGGCTTCGTCGGCACGGAGGAGCTGCTGGAGGACGAGGTGTCGCAACCCTCCGACGGGTAGCCCGGGGCTTCGTGTGGGCGCCCCTACACTCGGAAGCATGTACGAGGGTGCCCTGGTGGCCGGACGCTATCGCCTGGAGGCCCGCATCGGCGCCGGTTCGATGGGGCAGGTCTGGCGCGCCCTCGACGAGCGCCTGCAGCGCGAGGTGGCCGTCAAGACGGTCGACCTGTCGCAGGCGAACGAGGCCGTCACCCCCGAGCGCGTGCGCCGCGAGGTCATCGCGACCGCACGCCTGAACCACCCCAACATCGTCACGATCTTCGACGCCGGCACCGACGCCGACATCGCCTTCCTCGTCATGGAGTTGCTGTCGGGCCAGTCGCTCGCGCAACTGGTGCGGGCCGAGGGCGTCCTGGAGGTCGGGCAGGTCGTCGACATCGGCCTGCAGGTCTCCCGCGCGCTGGAGAGCACGCACGCGATCGGCATCGTGCACCGCGACATCAAGCCGGCCAACATCATGGTCGTGGGGTCGACGGCGAAGATCCTCGACTTCGGCATCGCCCAGCTCACGCAGGAGAACGCCGCCACGCTGACCGGCCCCGCCACGGCGCTCGGCACGGCCGCGTACATGTCGCCCGAGCAGGCCGTCGGCGGGAAGGCGGGGCCGCCGACCGACATCTACTCGCTCGGGTGCGTGCTGATGGCCCTCCTCACCGGGCAGCCGCCCTTCGTGGGCCACACCTCGGTCGAGGTGGCGAACCGCCAGATCAATGACGCTCCGCCGCGGGTCTCCGACAGGCGTCCGGATGTGCCGGCCGTCGTCGACGACCTGGTCGGGCGCATGCTGGCCAAGGATCCGGCGGCGCGGCCCACCGCGCGGCAACTCTCGGACGCCTTCCTCGCCCTGCGGCGCGGCGCGTCCGCCGAGGCGACCGCGATCCTGGCCGGCGGCGCG
>CALMAD010000440.1 GCA_937859105.1 uncultured Propionibacteriaceae bacterium | reverse complement strand
GGCGTCCGCGGCACCGGCCGTGAAGCGCGACGACGACGAGGAGGCGGTCTGAGGTGGCCGAGATCCTCTCCGTCGAGCACGTCACGCGCAACTTCGGCGGCCTGGCGGCCGTCTCGAACGTCTCCCTCAACCTGGACGCCGGCGAGCTGGTCGGCCTCATCGGGCCCAACGGCGCCGGCAAGACGACCGTGTTCAACCTGCTCACCGGCGTGTACCCGCCGAGCCACGGCGCGATCAGGTTCACCCGCGACGGCGTCAGCCGCGACATCGGGGGCGTGAAGCCCCACCGCATCTGCGCGGCCGGGGTGGCCCGGACGTTCCAGAACATCCGGCTGTTCAAAGACCTCACCGTGCTGCACAACGTCATGCTGGCGATGCAGGGCAACGAGCCGTACGGCCTGCTCAGCGCCGTGTTGCACACGCCGAAGTACCACGCGGCCGAACGGCGGATCCGCGACGAGAGCCTGCGGCTGCTCGAGCTGATGGGCCTGTCGGACAAGGTGGGCGAGCAGGCGCGCAACCTCTCCTACGGCGACCAGCGCCACCTCGAGATCGCCCGCGCGCTGGCGACGCACCCGACCCTGCTGTTGCTCGACGAGCCGGCCGCGGGCATGAACCCCGCCGAGACCTACGCGCTCACCGACCTCATCACCCGGCTGCGGGCGGACTTCGGCCTCACGGTGCTGCTCATCGAGCACGACATGAGCCTCGTGATGCGCATCTGCGAGCGCATCTACGTGCTCGACCACGGCGTCGTCATCGCCTCGGGGACGCCGGCGGAGATCCGCGCCCACCCGAAGGTCATCGAGGCCTACCTGGGGGAGGCGGCCGATGTTTGAGATCTCCGACCTGAACGTCCACTTCGGCGGCATCCACGCGCTGAAGGGCGTCTCGCTGGCCGTGGAGGACGGCGAGATCGTCACCCTCGTCGGCGCGAACGGCGCCGGCAAGACGACGACGCTGCGGACGGCGTCCGGGCTGAAGAAGCCCACGTCGGGCAAGATCGCCATCGACGGCAAGGACATCACGCGTCGGTCGGCGCAGGACCGGGTGAAGCTCGGCCTCGTCCAGGTGCCCGAGGGACGCCGCGTGTTCCCGCAGATGTCGGTGCTGGAGAACCTCGAGCTGGGTGCCTACCTGCGCCGCGACAAGGCGGGCATCGCGGCCGACCTCAAGGGGGTGTTCGAGCGGTTCCCGGTGCTGGGGGAGCGCCGCCGCCAAAGCGGGGGCACGCTCTCCGGCGGTGAGCAGCAGATGCTCGCGATGGGCCGGGCGCTCATGGGACGCCCCCGCATCCTCCTGCTGGACGAACCCTCCATGGGGCTGGCCCCGCTGCTCGTGCAGGAGATCTTCGACATCGTCCGCGATATCAACGCCCAGGGCACCACGATCCTGCTGGTCGAGCAGAACGCGAACATGGCGCTCCAGGTCGCGCACCGCGCGTACGTCATGGAGACCGGAACGATCGTGATGAGCGGCCTGACCAGCGAGTTGTCGCAAACGGACGACATCAAGAAGGCGTACCTGGGAGGCTGAGTTATGTTCGTCAAGCTGCGCATGACCGCGAACCCGTTCACGGTCGACCCCGACACCCGCGTCACCGAGGCGCAGGAGATCATGGAGTCCAAGCGGGTGCGGCACCTGCCGGTCGTCGACGGCGGCCGGGTGGTCGGCGTGATCTCCCGGGGCGACCTCGCGGCCGCCGCGCCGTCGAAGGCGACGACGCTGAGCGCGGGGGAGTCCCGGTACCTGCTGAGCAAGCTGACCGTCGCCCGCGTCATGAGCAAAGACCCGGTCACGGTGACGCCCGACGCCCTCCTCGAGGAGGCCGCGGTCCTGCTGCGCGACCACAAGATCGAGATGCTGCCCGTCGTCGACGGCGGACGCCTCGTCGGCGTCATCACCGAGAGCGCGATCCTGGACGCCTTCATCGAGATCCTGGGCTTCCGCGACCACGGAGCCCGGTTCATGATCGAGGCGCCGGATACCCCGGGCACCCTGTCGCGGCTGAGCGCGATCACCGGCAAGCACGGCGCGAACATCCTGCACGTGGCCGTGTACCGCGGCGAGGGGAACCACAGCACGGTCGTGCTGGGCGTCAACACGACGAACACGGGCCAGCTCGAGGCCGACATCGCCGCCGAGGGGTTCCGGGTGCTCTCCCGGCGCGAGAACGCCTGACGCCCGCGGGCGGCCGGACGCCTACCGCTCCCGGCGCCGCAGGTAGCGCTCGAACTCCTCGGCGATCATGTCGCCGGGCTCGGCGTCCTCGTCGTAGTTCTCCTCGAGCGAGGTGATGTACTGCTCGACGTCGGGGTCACCCGCGGCCAGGTCGTTGACGCGACCCTCCCACGCGGACGCCTCCTCGGGCAGGTCGCACACGTCGAGCGCCTCGTCCAGGATGTCTTCCACCTTGCCGAGCAGCGCGAGCGTCGCCTTCGGGTTCGGCGGGTCGGAGACATAGTGCGGCACCGCCGCCCACAGCGACGCCACGGGCAGCCGCGCGTCGCGGCACGCCTGCGCCAGGACGCCGAGGATGCCGGTCGGGCCCTCGTACTCCGCGGAGTCCTGCGACACGGGGATCGGACGCCGGTGCGGCGAGTCGGCCAGCATCGCGCCCAGGAGGATCACGTGCTCGGGCTCGACGCTGCGGATGGCCGAGACGAGGCGTCCGCAGAACTCGCGCCAGTGGTAGTTGGGCTCGGGCCCGACGACGAGCACGAGGTGCCGCTCGCCGAGCTTGCCGAGGAACACCTCGACCGTCGGCCACCGCAGCAGCCGCTCGCCGGTCTCGGTGTTGGACACCATCGGCCGGTTCTCGGTGAAGTCGTAGAAGTCGTCGGGGTCGATCGAGAAGACGAACTCCGCCGACGTCAGCTCGACGAGGTGATCCACGACCCCGGACGCCGCCTCACCGGCGTCATTCCACCCCGTGAAGGCGGCGATCACCGCCGGATGAGTCAGGCCGCGGAGCTGGGACGTGGATGACATGTCGACCACCTTACCCAGGGACGTATCCTTACCCGGTGCGTCCAGATCTGCGTTCCGCCTTGTCCCGTCACGTGGTCGTCGCCGACGGGGGCATGGGCACGATGCTGCAGACGTTCGATCTCTCGCTGGCCGATTTCGACGACCTGGAGGGCTGCAACGAGATCCTGAACGTGACGCGTCCCGACGTCGTCAAGGCCATCCACGCCGCCTACTTCGAGGCGGGCTCCGACCTGGTGACGGCGAACACCTTCGGCACGAACCTCGCCGCGCTCGGCGAGTACGGCATCGCCGACCGCATCGCCGAGCTGGCGGAGGCCGGCGCGCGCCTCGCGCGGGAGGCGGCCGACGAGGCGTCCGCCGACGAGCGTCCGCGCTACGTGCTGGGCTCGATCGGGCCGGGGACGAAGCTGCCGAGCCTCGGGCACGTCGAGTTCTCCGCGCTGCGGGACGCCTACGCCGTCCAGGCGGGGGCGCTCATCGCCGGCGGCGTCGACGGGTTCATCATCGAGACCTGCCAGGACCTCCTGCAGGCCAAGGCGGCCGTCATCGGGGTGAAGCGCGCGCAGGCGTCCGAGGGGACGAACCTGCCCATCGTCGTCAGCGTGACCGTCGAGACGACGGGCACGATGCTGATGGGCTCCGAGATCGGCGCCGCGCTCACGGCGCTCGAGCCGCTCGGCATCGACCTCATCGGGCTCAACTGCGCCACCGGGCCCGCGGAGATGAGCGAGCACCTGCGGCACCTCGCGCGCCAGGCGCGCATCGGCCTGAGCTGCATGCCGAACGCGGGCCTGCCCGAACTGACGGCCGACGGGGCGCGCTACCCGCTGCAGCCGTCCGAGCTGGCGGACGCGCTGGACGCCTACGCGACCGAGTTCGGCCTCACGCTCGTGGGCGGCTGCTGCGGCACGACGCCCGAGCACATCCGGCAGGTCGCCGAGCGGCTGGGCGGGCGTCCGCTGGCGCCGCGGACGCCCACGCCGGTGCCGAGCGTGTCCAGCCTGTACGCCGACGTCCCGCTGCGGCAGGACACGTCGTACCTGTCGATCGGCGAGCGGACGAACGCGAACGGCTCCAAGGCGTTCCGCGAGGCGATGCTCGCGGGGGAGTGGGAGGCGTGCGTCGGCATCGCGAAGGGGCAGTCGCGCGAGGGAGCGCACCTGCTCGATCTGTGCGCCGACTACGTCGGACG
>CALMAD010000439.1 GCA_937859105.1 uncultured Propionibacteriaceae bacterium | reverse complement strand
TCCCCTTGAAGAAGAAGCCGTCGCACGTGGCGCACCACGAAACGCCCTTGCCGGAGAGCCGATCCTCGTCGGCGAGCCCCAGCCGCCGGTACCCGGACCCCATCGCGAGGATCACGGTCTTGGCCTCATACCAGGTGCCCTCGGAATCCTTCACCCGCTTGATCGGGCCGGACAGGTCGGCCTCGGTGACGTCGTCGGTGATGAGCTCGGCGCCGAACCGCTCGGCCTGCGCCTTCATGTTCATCATCAGGTCGGGGCCCATGATGCCCTCGGGGAAACCGGGGAAGTTCTCGACCTCCGTCGTGTTCATGAGTGCGCCGCCGGCCTCGAGCGCCCCCTCGAACACGAGGGGCTTCAACTCGGCCCGCGCCGCGTAGACCGCGGCCGTGTAGCCGGTCGGGCCGGAGCCGATGATGATGACTTCGCGGACGTCCGTCATGGTTCCTCACACAGATTCGACAATGATTGCCTCGAGCCTAACGTCCGGACGCCGTCCGGCGGGTTCGCGACGTCCCCCTCAGCGCCGGACGCCCGCGCGGTATTCCCGCGGGGGGCGGACCCTACCGGCCGACCTGGATCTCGGCGATGCTGCCCTGGTACGCGCTACCGGACGCCGCCTGCGGCAGCCGGGTGAGGTACACCAGCACGAAGCGCGTAGTCACGGGCTGGTCGAGGTTCACCGTGAAGTCCCCGGAGCTGGCCGGCACCTCCTTGACGGTCCGCCATTCGTTCTCCGAGCGCATCGGCGGGACGACGGCCGCGGAGTCGCTCGGCACCCGGATCTGCGCGGTCGTCGCGCCCGAGCCGAGGTCGAGACGCACCCACGAGACTTCCTTGGCCGAGCCCAGGTCGACGACCAGCCCGACGCCGGGCTTGCGCCCGTTCAGGTCGGGGCTGCGGCCGTAGCGCTCGGTCATCCACGACGTGCCCGGACGTCCGTCGGTCGCGTTGCCCACCTGGCCAGGGTTTTCGCGGTTGTCGCCACCGTCGCCGCTCGGGTCGAAGTCGCGCACCGACGAGATCGCGTACGTCTCGACCGGGTCCGCCGGCCCGCGGCGGGAGACGATCGCGTTGCCGAGGACGCCGATCAGGCTGAGCACGAGCACGATGCCGAACCCGGCCATGAGCACCTTGAGCCACGTCCGGGGCGGCTCGGGCGTCGGCACGGCGTGGATCGCGTGATCCTCCGTGATGTGGTCGCGCTTCGGCGGCGGCACCGGCGTGAACGGCGCCGTGGCCTCCTCGTTGCGGTCGAACTCGTAGGCCTCGGTCGCGCCGTCGACGTCGTCATCGTCGTCATCGTCGTCGTCCGCGGAGTCGGCGGCGCCCGGGGCGTGGTGGCCGCGGTCGGCGTCCACGGGCAGACGCTGGCTGAGGGACGCCCCCGCGGCCAGCGGGGACGCCAGCAGGCCCGCGTCGGAGACCTTCGCGAGGTGAACGGGGTGCACGGGGTAGCGCAGCCGGCGGTCGAGGTCGTGCGAGGCGTCCAGGCCGCGGAGGATGTCGTTGAGCGCCCGGCTGATGTCGAGCGCGGTCGTCAGCCGCGTGGCCCGGTTCGCCGGCACGGGGCTGAGGATGCGGTCGACGATGCCGTTGATCGCCGGCGAGAAGCCGGCGCGCACCTGCCGGGGGAGCAGCGGGCGTCCGTGGGAGTCGGTCGGCGCGGGCTGAAGGCCGTAGCCGGGGCCGTCGGGCCAGCGGGCCAGCAGGGCGGCGTAGAGCACCTTGCCCAGGCCCTCGACGTCGAGCTGCTCGCCGGGGGTCGTGTCGTCGGCGTCGGGGTGCAGCGCCGCCTCCACCAGGAACCCGACGATCTTCACGTTGCCGCTCGCCGTGATGACGACCGTGTCGGGGTTGAGCTCGCGGTGGTAGAGCCCTTGGGCGTGCATGCCGATGAGGCCGTCGGCGAGCTCGCGGACCATCCAGGCCGCCTCCGCCTCGGTGAGCGGGCCGTGCTTGAGGGCGAGCTCCAACGACTGGCCGGGGGCGTACTCGCAGACGATGTACGAGCCGTGCGGCTCGTCCTCGACGAGCACCGCGTCCAGCACGCGGAGGAAGCGCGAGTCGGTCGCCGGGGCGGCCTTGCGGGCCTCGTCGAGGATCTCGAGGGTCCGCGGGTCGTCGGGTGCCAGCACGTGGAGGAGCACGGGGCGCGACAGCATCTGGTCGAACCCGAGCCACGTCTCGGTGCCCGCGCGGCGGTACAGGCAGCGGTCGAGTCGGTAGCGCTCGTCGAGAACCTGCCCGGTGTGCACCAGGCGCTCGCCGTCGGGGTCGGTGGCCGACGTCGAGGACGCCGGGCCCTCGCCCGGCTCGGGGTACGTCATCGGCTGCGGGGTCGCGCCCGCGGCCGGGGGGACGTCGGGGCCGGTCAGGTCGTTCGACGCGACTGCCGCGGCGTCCGGGGGTGGCGGCTCGTTGCCGCCCTTGCCGCGCCGCCGCAGGACGCCGACGAGCTGGCTCGCCTCGGGGATGCCCAGCCGGTTGGCGAGCACGAAGAACGAGGCCACCGCGATGACCGCGGACGCGACGAAGCACACCGCGATCACGACGCGCGACTGGTCGAGCGACCACCACGTGATGACCGCCGCGACCAGCGCGCCGGGCAGCACCGCGACGCCCAGCCGGGCGAGCTGCTGCAGGATCGGGCGTCCGTGCAGCGCGGGCAGGCGCCGCTTGAGCGCGCGCCAGGTGATGAACGCGCCCAGGAAGTAGGACGCCGCGTACGCGATCGCCAGGGACGGCGCGACGAGCGCGGGGCTGTGCCAGAAGCCCACCAGCACCAGCGCGAGCACGGCGTTCGCGCCGGAGATCGCGATCTGGAGGAAGAACGGCGTCCGGGTGTCCTCGAGCGCGTAGTAGCCGCGCAGGCACACGTATTGGACGGTGTAGGGCACGAGGCCGACCGCGAAGCAGGCGAGCGTCCACGCGACGGCGGGCCAGTCGCGGGCGCCGGCCCCGTTGCCGAAGACCAGCATCGCGAACGGGGCCGCGAGCACGAGCAGCCCCACCGACGCGGGAAGGATGAACGTGTTCGCCAGGCGCAGGGTGCGGGTCGTCTCCGTCGCGACGCCGTCCATGTCGCCCGCGGCGGCCAAGCGGGACGCCGACGGCAGCATCGCCGTCGCCAGCGACACGGTCAGCAGCGAGTGGGGCAGGATCCAGACCAGGTAGGCCGTGTTGTACGTCGCGTAGCCGGCGCCGCCGTCGGTCGCGGACGCGGTGGCCGACGTCGCGAGCTGCGTGACCAGCATCGAGACGAGCTGGATGACGAGCACGTAGCCCAACATCCACTTGGCCAGGTGGAACGTGGCGCCCAGGCCCTGACCCTTCAGGTCGAACCGCGGCCGGTAGCGGAACCCGATCGCCCGCGTCGGCGGGATGAGCGCGGCGGTCTGCAGGACGATGCCGAGCGTCGACCCGCCGGCCAGCAGCCACGCCTGCTCGTTGGTGAACGGCACCGACTTGTCGCCGTGGGTGCCCCAGACCCCGATGTAGGCCCCGAGCACCGCGATGGTGACGATGTTGTTCACGATGGGGGCCCACATCATCGGGCCGAACTTGTCGCGGGCGTTCAACACCTGCCCGACGAGGAAGAACGCGCCGAAGAAGAAGAGCTGCGGCATCGTGATGTAGGCCATCAGCATCAGTTGCTGCCAGTGGGCGGCCATCGCGGGGGCGCGCCACGAGCTCGCCCACAGCCCCATGAGCTCGGGCGTGAAGACGTAGGCGATCGCGGTGAGCAGCGCCAGCGCGATCAGGAAGGCCGTCATGATGCGGTTGATGAAGGCCTCGCCCTTGTCGGCGTCCGACTTGATGTGCCGCACGATCTGCGGCACGAGCACCGTGTTCAGCGCCCCGCCGGCGAAGATCATGTAGAGGTTGTTCGGGACGACGGTCGCGAGGTTGAAGGCGTCCGCCTGCCGTGTCGTGTTGCCCAGGGCGATCACGATCAGCACCGACCGGACGAAGCCGAGCGCGCGCGAGATCATCGTCCCCGACGCCATGACGGCCGTCGCGTTCAACAGCCGGCGTCCGGACGCCTGCTGTTCGGGCTTGTCGTCACTCATCTCGCGGTGGTTCCCCTGCTCCTTCGGACCTGTCGGATGCGCCACGCCGTCGACGCGACGAGCACGACTCCCGACACCACGGTGATCACCCAGCCGACCGCACCCAGGCTGGTCGCCTCGACCGTGATGGTCACGTCGGGGGTCAGCCTACGGCCATCGAGCGCCTCGACGTGGACTCGGGCGTCCACGACGCCGTTTCCGGACGCCTCGACCGGCAGTTGCGCGGTCTCGCTGTCGCCCGGACGCACCGTCACCTCGCGGGAGTCGCCGACCTCGATCCGCTGCGCGTTGGCGCTCTGGGCGGCCACCCGGACCGTGATCGTGTCGGTCAGCCCGTTGGTCACCGTGACCGGGAACGTGCTCTCCGCCGACGCCATCGTGACCAGGGGCGTCGCCGACAGCCGGATGCCGTCGGAGATCGCCGGCGGCCCGACGCGGGCCTCGATGGCGTCCAGGTAGTTCTCCTGGTAGACGCGGGCGCCCGACCAGGACTCGCTCGAGATCCGGCACAGGGTGTCGTCGATGGCGTTCGCGACGCCGGAGCGGGGGGCGGCCGAGCCGTAGGCGTCCATCGCCGAGCTGAGCCGGCTCGCGCGGGCGAGAAGCCCGGACGTCACGGCGGGCAGGGACGCCGGCGTCGGGCCGAGCGCCCGCTCGGTCGGACGCTGCGCGATGATCTGGTCGAGCGTGACCCGGTTGAGCCAGCCGGGGCTGCTGCGCTGGTCGATGCTGGCGTCCTCGGCCGTGCGCACCAGCCGGACCTCGGTGCCCGCCGCCCGCGACAGTGCCGACGTGGCGGCCGCCCTCGTCAGGGCCACGTTGCGCACCTGGGGCGCCGTGACCTGCGGCCCGGGCGTGACGGCGCCCACGACATCGGCGGTCTCGGTGAGCGACCACGGACGCCCGCCCCCGACGGCCGTCGTCAGCACCGGGATGCCGGCGTTGCCGACGATCCGCAGGGCGGCGGCGTCCACGCGGTCGAGCATGGCGAGCGTGGAGAGCTTCAGCGGGGACGCCTCCGTCGCGGCCTGCGCGCGGGCGAGCACGGACGTCGTCCCGAGGGCCGCGCCGCCCGCGATGTCGGGCTGCGCGTAGAGCCCGCGGTAGCCCGACTCGGCCGTCAGCTCCCGGAATCCGGCGAGCCACTGCTGGGCGGCCTGCTGGCCCGAGCCGGCCCGCGTCCCGGTGCCGTCGACGACCCGGTAGCCGTCGGCCATGTCGACGGCCGCGTCGTACAGCGAGGGGTCGATCACGTAGCTGACGCCGGCCCCGCCGGCGGCGGCGACGAGCGTGGTGAGGCGTCCGGAGAGGTCCTGGGCGAGGCTGTCATCGGCGAAGAGGTTCGGCTTGATCTGCGTCGGCCGGGCGCTCAGGACGACCACGGTCGCCACCCGCGGCTGCGTCGAGCCGGGCACGGTGACGAGCGAGCGGTCGCGTTCGACCAGCGAGCGCTTCCCGGACACCGCCGGCGCGGCCGACACGTTCGCGCCGACCCAGTAGGAGGCGTCCCGGCCGAGGCCGAGCTCGGCGAGCGTGCCGCGCAGCGTGAACGTCGAGGACGCCTGCGGCGCGAGCGCCCCGCCCGCGGGCGTCAGGCGGGTGCTCATGGCCGTGTCGAGGCGGGGGGCGGCGCCGTCGGGCAGATCGTCGGACGTCAGCGACTCCGTGATCTCCTCCCGCGTGGTCAGCGGTTGCCGCGAGCGCCACAGGTCGGCGCGCACGGAGTACACGGGCGCCGACGAGTTGTTCGTCACCGTGCCGGTGACGACGACCTGGCCGCCGGTCAGCACGACCGACGTCAGTTGCACATCGACCGCGGACGCCGCCGGCGCGGCCAGAT
>CALMAD010000438.1 GCA_937859105.1 uncultured Propionibacteriaceae bacterium | reverse complement strand
CGACGCCCTGTCCTCGGTCGCCTACGCGACCGAGGAGATCCTCAAGGTGCACACCCTCGGCGCGCTGGCCTACCTGTACCTCACCCCCTGGATCGCCCTGGGCGTCGTGTTCCTGATGACGGTGGTCGTGCTGTCGTACCGCCAGGTCGTGCACGCCTACCCGGGCGGCGGCGGCTCCTACGAGGTCGCGTCCCGCAACCTGGGCCGCTGGCTGGGGCTCGTGGTCGCCGCGGCCCTCATGGTCGACTACATCCTGACGGTCGCGCTCTCGATCGCGTCCGGCGTCGACAACGTGATCTCCGCCGTGCCCGCGCTGAACCCCTGGCGCGTCGAGCTGGCGGTCACGCTCGTCGCGGTGCTCGCGGTGATCAACATGCGCGGCGTGAAGGAGTCGGGGCGCGCGTTCGCCGTGCCGACCTACCTGTTCATGGCGGGCATCCTCGGCATGATCGTGGCGGGCGGCGTCCGGTTCTTCACCGGCACGCTGCCCGAGGCCGTCTCCGCCCACTACCAGGTCACGCCCGAACTGCACTCGCTGTCGATGGTCGGGCTCGTGTTCCTGGGCCTGCGGGCCTTCTCTCCGGCTGTACCGCGCTGACGGGCGTGGAAGCGGTCAGCAACGGCGTCCCGTCGTTCGCCAAGCCGAAGGCCCGGAACGCGGCCAAGACGCTGGCCGCGCTCGGCGTCCTGGCCGTGACCATGTTCGCGGGCATCACCGCGCTGGCCATGGCGACCCACGTGCGGGTCGTCGAGAACACGTGCGACCTGGTCGGCTTCGCCGGCGACTGCCGGGTGGACCCGCAGCTCACCGTCATCGCGCAGCTCGCCGCGGCCGTGTCGGGCGGCCAGACGAACCCGTTCTTCTACTACGTGCAGGCCACGACGGCGCTCGTGCTCGTGCTCGCCGCCAACACGGCGTTCAACGGCTTCCCGGTGCTGATGAGCATCCTCGCCCGGCACGATCAGATGCCCCGGCAGCTGCAGAACCGCGGCGACCGGCTGGCGTTCAGCAACGGCATCATCATGCTGGCGGCCGCGGCCGTCCTGCTGCTGCTCGTCTACCAGGCGTCGGTGACGCGGCTGATCCAGCTGTACATCCTGGGCGTCTTCACGTCGTTCACGCTGAGCCAGATCGGCATGGTCAAGCACTGGACCGTCGAGCTGCGTCACGTCGTGAGCGCCGGCGTCCGGCGGCAGCTGCGGACCTCCCGGGTCATCAACGGGGTCGGCGCCGCGCTGACCGGGCTCGTGCTGGTGATCGTGCTGGTCACGAAGTTCACCCACGGCGCGTACCTCGTGGTGATCGCGATCCCGGCGCTGTGCTGGTGGATGAACAAGGTCCAGCGCCACTACGAGGGGGTTCGCGCCGAACTGGCCGTCCGGGCCGACCCGCGGGCGCTGCCGAGCCGCGTGCATGCCGTCGTGTTGGCGTCCCAGATGAACGAGCCGACCATGCGGGCGATCGGGTACGCCCGCGCGACGCGGCCGTCGTCCCTGGTCGCGATCACCGCCCAGGTCGACAGCGACCAGACCCACGCGCTCCAGCGCGCGTGGATGGACGCCGCCGTGCCGGTCCCGCTCGTGGTGCTCGACGCGCCCTACCGCGACCTGACCGCGCCGATCGTCGACTACATCGCCGGCATCCGGCGCAGCGGACCGCGCGATCTCGTGGCCGTATTCATCCCGGAGTTCGTGGTCGGCCACTGGTGGGAGGAGATCCTGCACAACCACTCGGCGGTCTTCCTGCGCCTGCGGCTGAAGATGCTGCCCGGGGTCATGACGATCTCGGTGTCCTACCAGATCGCGTCGGCGGCCCCGCGGGCCGCGCTGGAGGCGTCCGACGTTCGACCGCTGGTGTCCCCGGCCAGCCGGCGCGCGGGTCGGGACGCCGCCGGCGCCGGCCCGGCGGTGGCGGCGGCGACGCCCGCGTCGATGGACCGGTGACCCTCGTGCGGCGGCCGCCCCAGTAGACTGCCCCTGTGACACCCCTGGACAGCCGCGCGCCGCACGAGTCCGACCCGGTCGGCGACCCCAAACCCCGCGAGGAATGCGGGGTTTTCGGCGTTTGGGCCCCCGGCGAAGAGGTGGCGAAGCTCACCTACTACGGCCTGTTCGCCCTGCAGCACCGCGGGCAGGAGTCGGCGGGCATGTCGGTCAGCAACGGCGACCGCATCATGGTGTTCAAAGACATGGGCCTGGTCAGCCACGTGTTCGACGAGAACACGCTCAACTCGCTGACGGGTCACCTCGCGATCGGCCACACGCGCTACTCGACGACCGGGGCGTCCGTCTGGAAGAACGCGCAGCCGACGTACCGCGCGACGAGCTACGGCGGCGTCGCGCTGGCGCACAACGGCAACCTGACGAACACCGACGAGCTCGCGGCTTGGCTGAAGGAGCGGGACGCGTCGGCGCCCGTCGTCCACAAGGACCGGATGGACTCGACGAACGACACCGCCCTCGTCACGGCCCTGTTCACGACGTTCGACTCGGTGCTGGACGCCGCCCGCGAGGTGCTGCCGCGCCTCACCGGCGCGTTCTGCTTCACGTTCATGGACGGCAAGACGCTCTACGCGGCCCGCGACCCGCAGGGGGTGCGCCCGCTCGTGCTGGGCCGGCTGCACAACGGCTGGGTCGTCGCGTCGGAGACGGCGGGGCTCGACATCGTGGGGGCGACGTTCATCCGCGAGGTCGAGCCCGGCGAGATGATCGCGGTGGACGCCGGAGGTCTGCGCTCGGAGCGCTTCGCCGAGCCGAACCCGAAGGGCTGCCTGTTCGAGTACGTGTACCTCGCCCGCCCCGACACCACGATCGCGAACCGGCGCGTGTACTCGGTGCGCGTCGAGATCGGGCGCACGCTGGCGATGGAGTCGCCGGTGGACGCCGACCTCGTCATCCCGACGCCCGAGTCGGGCATCCCGGCGGCGATCGGGTACGCGGAGGCGTCCGGCATCCCCTACGGGCTGGGGCTGGTGAAGAACGCCTACGTGGGGCGCACCTTCATCCAGCCGTCGCAGACGATCCGGCAGCTCGGCATCCGGCTCAAGCTCAACCCGATCCGCGACGTGATCGAGGGCAAGCGGCTCGTCGTGGTCGACGACTCGATCGTCCGCGGCAACACCCAGCGCGCGCTGGTGAAGATGCTGCGCGAGGCCGGCGCGGCCGAAGTGCACGTGCGGATCAGCTCGCCCCCCGTCGAGTGGCCGTGCTTCTACGGCATCGACTTCGCCACGCGCGCCGAGTTGATCGCGCCCGGACTGAACTCCGAGGAGATCTGCCGCTCCATCGGCGCCGACACGCTGGCCTACATCAGCCTGGAGGGGCTCGTCGCGTCGACGGGCGTCCCGAAGAAGCGCCTGTGCCGGGCGTGCTTCGACGGGAAGTACCCGGTTCACGTCCCGGCCGAGCAGGCCCGCCTGATGCACCTGGAAGAGGTTTCCTATGAGTGAGCAGTCCGCGTATGCCGCCGCCGGCGTCGACATCGAGGCCGGCGACCGGGCGGTCGAGCTGATGAAGGCCGACGTGGCGCGCACGCGGCGTCCGGAGGTGCTCGGGGGGCTGGGCGGCTTCGCCGGCTTCTTCGACGCCTCCGCGTTCAAGCGGTACGAGCATCCGGTGCTCGCCACCTCGACCGACGGGGTGGGCACGAAGGTGGCGATCGCGCAGGCGATGGGCGTCCACGACACCGTGGGGTTCGACCTCATCGGCATGCTGGTGGACGACCTGGTCGTCGTCGGCGCCGAGCCGCTGTTCGTGACCGACTACATCGCCTGCGGCAAGGTGGTTCCCGAGCGCATCGCGGCGATCGTCCGGGGCATCGCGGCCGCGTGCGAGGCCGCGGGAGCGGCCCTGCTCGGCGGCGAGAC
>CALMAD010000437.1 GCA_937859105.1 uncultured Propionibacteriaceae bacterium | reverse complement strand
CGACGAGCACCGGCGTCCCGCGGAAGCCGAACGCCTCGCGCAGCCGACGTTCCACGACCCGGACGTACTGCGGGTCGAGCGGGCCGGTCGTGAACAAAACGAACGTCGGCGGGCAGTTCTGCGCCTGCGTTCCGAACAGGATGCGCGGCTGCTTGCCGCCCCGCACCGGATGCGGGTGGGCGGCCGCCACGCGGCCGAGGAACGCGTTGAGCTGTCCCGTCGTGACGCGGGTCTCCCAGCCGGCCAGCGCCTCCTCGATGGCGTTGCGAAGTTTGTCCACGTTGCGACCCGTCAGGGCCGACATGTTCACCTGAGGCGCCCACGCGAACGCCTGGACGTCGCGCTCGACCTCGCGGGCCAGGTAGCGGCGGCGCTCGTCGTCGGTCAGATCCCACTTGTTGAAGGCGATGACGAGCGCCTTGCCCGCCTCCTCCACCATCGACAGGATCTTGAGGTCCTGGTCGGCGATCGGCTCGGAGGCGTCGATCACCACCACGCACACCTCCGCGCGCTCGATCGCGCCCTGCGTGCGCAGGGACGCGTAGTACTCGTGCCCGGACGCCTCCCGCACCCGCCGGCGCAGGCCGGCCGTGTCGATGAAGCGATAGACCGAGCCGCCCACCGTGACGAGCTCGTCGACCGGGTCGACGGTCGTGCCGGCGACGTTGTCGACGACCGCGCGCTGTTGCCGGGCGAGCTTGTTGAGCAGCGAGCTCTTGCCGACGTTCGGCTTGCCGACGATGGCGACGCGCCGCGGCCCGCCCGGCTCGTCGAATTGCTCGGCCGGCGCCTCGGGGAGGGCCGCGAGGACGGCGTCCAGCAGGTCGCCCGAGCCGCGGCCGTGCAGCGCGGACACGGGCCACGGCTCCCCCAGCCCGAGCTGCCACATGGCGGCGACCTCGGGCTCGGCGCGCGCGTCGTCGACCTTGTTGACGGCCAACACGATGGGCTTGTTGGTGCGGCGCAGCACCCGGACGACCGCCTCGTCCTCGTCCGTCACGCCGACCGACGCGTCCACGACGAAGAGGACTGCGTCCGCCGCCGCGATGGCCAGCTCGGCCTGCTCGGCGATCCGCTGGGCCATGCCCTGCGCGTCGGACGCCCACCCGCCGGTGTCGACGATGACGAACTCCCGCCCGTTCCACCGGGCGTCGTAGCTGACGCGGTCGCGGGTGACGCCCGGCACGTCCTGCACCACGGCCTCGCGGCGTCCGATGATGCGGTTGACGAGCATCGACTTGCCCACGTTGGGGCGGCCGACGACGGCGAGGACGGGCTTGGCGCTCACGCGCGCACCTCCTGGGCGAGGGAGACGATGCGGTCGACGACCTGCTCGAATGTCATCTCCGACGTGTCGAGCAGCGTGACGCCTTCGGCGGGCGTGGAGAACTCGACCAGCGTGGAGTCGTCGCGATCGCGCCGGAGCACCTGGTCGCGCAGGTCGGCGTCCGAGACACCGGCGCCCAGGTCGCCGCGGCGGCGCCGCAGCCGGGCCTCGGGGGACGCGGTGAGCAGCAGGCGCAGGCCGGCGTCCGGGTAGACGACGGTCGTGATGTCGCGGCCCTCGGCGACGACGCCGCGAGGGTCGGCGTCCATGAGCGCGCGCTGGCGCGCCACCAGATCCGCCCGGCACTCGGGGATCGTCGCGACCGCGCTGACCTGCGCCGACGTGCGCGGCTCGCGGATCTCGTCGGTGACTTCGCGGCCGTTCACCCGCACCCAGCGCTGGTCGGGGTCGAGGCTCAGCTCGATGTTCGCGCCCCGCGTCGCGGCGATGATGCCGGCGGTGTCGTCGCGGCTCACGCCCGAATCGAGGAAGGCGACGGCGACCGCCCGGTACATGGCGCCGGTATCGAGGTAGCCGAGGCCGAGCCGCCGCGCGACCTCGCGGGACGTGGACGACTTGCCCGACCCCGAGGGGCCGTCGATGGCGATGACGAGGCGTTTCTGCACCGGTGCAGTCTACCCGTCCCGCTAGTGGCGGACCGTCCAGCCGCGCTCGCGCATGGACGCCTCCAGCGCGGCCGCCTTGGGGCGCGCCACCTGCACGGAGAGGAACCCGACCTCGCGTTGGGTGTCGTGCTCGATCGCGAGGTCCTCGACGTTGAAGCCCACCTCGCCGATGTCGGCGAACAGCCGGGCCAGCGCGCCGGGCGTGTCGGGGATCTCGATGACGACGTGCGCGAGGTTGCCCGGCGCGGCCCCGTGCTTGCCCGGAAGCTGCCGGACGCCGTCCTGACCCCACTGGAGAAACGCGGTGAGGCCGTCGGGGACCTCGTCGTCCGGGCCGTCGAGCACGGCGAGCAGCGAATCCAACTCGTCGCGGACCTCGTGCAGCAGGTGCGCGACCGCGCTGCGGTTCGCGGCGATGATCTGCCGCCACAGACCCGGGTCGGAGCCGGCGACGCGCGTCACATCGCGTACGCCCTGGCCGGCGAGCCGCAGGTGCTCGGGCGGCACGTCGTTGAGGACGCCGCCCATGAGCGAGCTCAGCAACTGCGGCACGTGCGACACCTCGGCGACGGCCTCGTCGTGGTGGGCGGGCCCGAGGCTGACCTCGCGGGCGCCGCACAGCCGGACCAGTTCGCCGACGTCGAGCACCGTGTGCGCGGACGCCGTGTCGTGCGGCGTGACCACCCAGGTGCGCTCCTCGAAGAGGTCGGCGCGGGCCGTCAGCGGCCCGGCGTGCTGGGAGCCCGCCATGGGGTGGCTGCCGACGTAGCGCGCCAGGTCGAGCCCGTCGCGGGCGCGCAGCTTCGCCAGCACCGTGCCCTTCACCGAGCCGACGTCGGTGACCGTCGCGCGGGGGTACGTCGTGAGCGCCTCGGCGACGACGTCGGCGAGCGCCGCCGGCGGCACGGCGACCACAACCAGCCGGACGCGCGCCGGGTCGACCGGCTCCGTCGTGCCGGCCCCCAGGGACGCCGCGACGATCGCGTGGCTGGGCACCGCGTCCGTCACGTGCACCCGGACGCCCCGGGCGGTCAGCGCCATGCCGATGGACGCCCCGACCAGGCCGGTCCCGATGATGAGGGTCGGCGACAGGTTGATCTTCTTCACGCGGGCCTCACCGCTTCGGCGACGCGCTCGCGGGTGAGCCGCGCGAACAGGCGCCGACCGGGGCGCGTCCGGTCGAGGACGCCGACCTCGAGCTCGTGGGCGTCCAGCCGGTGCCCCGCGGCGTCCGAGAGGGCGGACGCGGCCAGCCGCAGCGCCTGCGCGAGCGGCGCGGCCGGGTCGAACCCGTCGCGGACGACGCCGGCGAGCGAGGAGGCCGCCCCGCCGATCACCGCGAACGCGGGCTCGTCGGTGACGGAGCCGTCGAAGCCCAGCCGGTAGAGGCGGTCGGCGGAGGGGTCCGGGCCGAGCTCGCCGACGACCAGCTCGACCTCGAGGGGCTTGTCGTGGGCGGACCCGAAGGCTCCGCCCAGCACCTGGGCGTAGTTGTTGACGAGCCCGCGGGCGGTGACGTCGGCCCGGTCGTAGGTGTAGCCGCGGAGGTCGGCCTGCTGGATGCCGGCGACGCGGAGCGCCTCGAACTCGTTGTAGCGACCCACGCCGGCGAACGCGATGCGGTCGTAGATCTCGGAGACCTTGTGCAGCGTCGACGACGGGTTCTCCGCGACGAACGCGAGCCCGTCGGCGTAGCGCAGCGCGACCACCGAGCGGCCGCGGGCGATGCCCTTGCGGGCGAAGTCGGCGCGGTCCTTCATCTGCTGCTCGGGGGCGACGTAGAACGGCATGGTCATCGCAGCGGCACCCCCGGGCCGTCAGGACGTTCACGGCGTCCGGCGAGGACGCCCTCGACGAGCGGTTCCAGCCGATCGGCCCCCCAGCGGCGGACGCCCGCGGCGTCCGCCGTGTAG
>CALMAD010000436.1 GCA_937859105.1 uncultured Propionibacteriaceae bacterium | reverse complement strand
GCTGCGGAAGCAGTCCCACAGCGTCTCGAAGTGGTCCTCCATCTCCCGGCCGCCGCGGATGACGAACCCGCGCTCCGGCTCCTTGATGCCGTCGAGCGCGCCGCCGGCGAGTTCCGCCTTTTCCAGGATCGTGATGTTCTCCCCCGGGACGCCGCCGTCACGAATCATGAAGACCGCCGACGCCAGGGACGCCAACCCGCCGCCGACGAACCAGGCGTGCTTGCGGCCGGCGTCCTCCGGGAGCCGGGGACGCGCGAACGCCTCATAGTTGCCGCTGCTGTAGTACATGCCGAAACTCCTTGTGGACGTGCAGATGAAAGGACAGCGGAGGCCGGGCCGCGGGGCGACGGTCGTGGTGGTCACGCTGTCCTCCTGATGGGAGGGGAGCCCACACTCCGGGGAGGGGACCCACCGGGGTTGTTTTTGAGTGTACTCATCTTTGAGCGTGTTCAGAAATCGTTAGACTGGACGCCGTGGAGAGCACCCTCGAACCCCTCGGACGCCGCGAGCGCAACAAGGCCGCCAAGCGCGCCCGCATCCTCGCGGCGGCGCGCCGGGGGCTGGCCGAGCACGGCTACGACCGCATGACGATGGCCCAGGTCGCCCGGGACGCCGACGTCGCGATCGGCACGGTCTTTCAGTACGCGGCCACGAAGCCCGAACTGCTCATGATGGTCACCGCCGACCGCTGGGCGGCGTCCGTGCCGGCGGCCATTCGCGCGAGCGAGTCGGGGGGCGACCCGGTCGCGGCGATCCGCAGCTTGCTCGACCCCGTGCTGGAGGAGTCGCTCGCCGACCCCGAGACCACGATGGCGATCGCGCGCGAACTGCTCTTCGGCGGGCCCGGCCCGCATCGGGACGCCGTGGTCGCGATCGTCGCCGCGCTCGAGACGGCCGTCGCGGGCGTGCTGAGGGCCGCCGGGGCGACGGACGACGCGGACGCCGCGGCCCGCCTCATCGTGTCGGGCGGTCTCCTCGAGGTGAACCGCACCCGCACCGGACGCGCGAGCCGGGCGTCCGTCGAAGACCGCCTCACCGCGCTGATCACGATCGCGCTGCGCGGCGTGCGATGAGTGTGCGTTTCTACCTGACGTTTTCCACCCTCTGGTGTGGATTTCGTCACACACCCTCGGGCGAGGGCCGCCATCACGGGGACGCCTCCCGCGGGCAGAAGCGCCACACGGACGCGCGCCCGACCGATCACCCCACGGCCGGAGCGTCTCCCAGGGCGTGTGACGTTCTCCACACTCCAGTGTGGAGAACGTCAGGTAGAAACGCCCACGGGTCAGGCGAGACCCTTCCGCTCCAGGTAGGGGCCGATCTCGGGGTTGCGGCCTCGGAAGTTCCGCCAGGTCTCCATGGCGTCCACCGAGCCTCCCGGCGCGAGCAGCGCCCGCCTGAAGTGTTCGCCGTTCTCCCGCGTGCCGCCCCCGCGCTCGTCGAACCAGGCGACCGCGTCGGCGTCCATCACCGCGGACCACGCGTAGCCGTAGTAACCCGCCGAGTAGCCGCTGCCCCAGATGTGGCTGAAGTACTGCGACCGGTACCGCGACGGAATCAGGTCGTAGTTCATGCCGGCCGCCTCGAGCGCCTCGCGCTCGAACGCCTCCACCTGCTCCCCCGAGGTCGGCAGCGACTCCAGCGTCGCCTGGTGCCACGCCTGATCGAGGATCATCGCCGCGAACAACTCGAAGCTGCCGAAGCCCTGGTCGAACTTCTCCGCCTCGGTGATCTTCGCGGCCCACTCGGCCGGGATCACCGCGTCGGGCTCCCACGCCCAGTGCTCGTTGACCTGCGACGGGAACTCCACGAAATCGCGCGGCGTCGCGGTGCCCGACTTCGACGGGTACCGGCTGTCGGCGAACAGCCCGTGCAGCGCGTGCCCGAACTCGTGGAACATGGTCTGCACCCCGTCCCAACTGATCGAGCTGGTGCCCCGGCTGTAGTTGCAGTTGTTCGTGACCACCGGACGCGTGCCGAGCAGGTGCGACTGGTTCACGATCGAGTTCATCCACGCCCCGCCCTGCTTGGACGGCCGCGACCAGAAATCCATGATGAACAGCCCGATCGGCTCGCCGTCGGCGTCGGCGACCTCGTAGACCACCGCGTCGTCGGTGTGGCCGCGCAGCTCCGGACGCTCGCTGAACGTGATGCCGTACAGCCTGGTCGCGGCCCCGTACACCGCGTCCAGCACCTTCTGCACGCCCAGGTACGGACGCAGCTCGTCCAGATTCAGGTCGTACCGCTCTTCCCGGATCTGCTCGGCCACGTACCCCCAATCCCACGGCTCCAGGGACGCCCCCGGCTCGATCTGCTGCAGCCGCTGCTCGATCTCGACCGCGTCGCGCTGCGCCTGCGCTCGCGCCGCCGGCCCGAGCTGCGCCAGCAGGTCGTTCACCGCCTCCGACGTCTTCGCGCACGTGCGCTCCACCACGTACGCCGCGTGGTTCGGGTAGCCGAGCAGCGTGGCGCGATCGGCGCGCGCCCGCGCGATGTCGACGATGATCTGCCGCGTATCGGCCTCGCCCGACAGGGCCCGCGACACGGACGCCTCGTACACCCGCCGGCGCAGCCCGCGGTCGGCGAGCTTGGTGAGCAGCGGGTGCTGGGACGTGTTCACCTGATCGATCACCCAGTGCCCGTCGCGCGCCAGGGACGCCTTCTCCTCCTCGCTCAGCCCCGCGAGCTGCGCCTCGTCGTCGACCACCACGGCCGCCGCGTTGCGCGCGGCGAGGTTGGCCTTCTCGAAGCGGGTGCCCAACTGGGCCAGGGTCTGGTTCAGCTCGCGCAGCCGCGTCTGCTCGGCCTCGGACAGCGCGACGCCCGAGCGCGTAAAGCTGCCCAGCACCCACTGCAGCAGCCAGGACGCCTGCGCGTCGAGCTCGACCTCTCCCGCGTCGGCCCTGCCCGCCAGCTCGGTGAAGCGGTCGAAGAGCCGCCGGTTCATGTAGATGCTGTCGGAGTGCTCGGACAACCGCGGCGCGTACTCGGCCTGAATCGCATCCAGCTCGTCGTTGGTGTCGCACGCCTTCACGGCGTAGAACGCCGTCAGCGCTCGGTCGAGCAGCCGCCCCGACCGCTCCCAGGCGTCGAGCACGTTCTCGACCGTGGCCGGCTCGGGGTTCTGGGCGATCGCCTCCAACTCGGCCAACTCGTCGGCCATGCCGGCGTCGACGGCCTCGCGATAGTGGCGCGGCTCGATGGCGGCGAAGTCGGGCAGGTGGTACGGCAGCTCGGATTCTGCGGCGAACGGGTTCGACGGATCGATCATGCCCCCATCTTGCCCCACGCCTCCGACAAAACCGGACGCCGATCATCCGCCCTTGCCACCACCCAGTCCAGCGTGGCCGGACGCCTCACACGAGCGCGGCGACCCCCTGCAGGGCCACCAGCAGCGCCGTGCTCTCGGCGTCGCTGAGCGCGCCCTGCTCGTGCGCCTTCTCGACGGCCGAGCCGAACTTCGTCAGCTCCCGCGAGGCGTTCTTGCCGGCGACGATGTTGTCGCCCGCCTTCTCCCACGACGCGATCAGGCGCTCCTTGGCGCTCTGCCCCTCCTCGGTGCTCGGCGACAGCGCGTTGAGGGCCGCCGTCACCGTGCCGACCGCCGCGCGGCGGGCCGCGGTGTTCGCCGACGGGAGCGTCGGCGCGCTGATGGTCGGCAGGTTGATCGAGGGAAGCACGGGGCCGGGGGGCTGCGTGGTCCGCGTCGACGTGCGCGCCGGCGTCGGGCGCGCCGAGATCGCCGAGGACGCCTGCCGCACCAGCGCGGACCCGGCCACCCACACCGTCGCGACCACGACGACCACGACGATCGCCAGCACGATCCACCTCAGCCCCTTGCCGAACCAGCGGTTGGGCCCCTGCGGGGACGTGGCCGACCCGTCGTCCGCGCCGCGCAGCCGCGCCGAGCCGACCCGGGCGTCGCCGCGTCCCGGACCCACGGTCGCGTCGGCCGGCGCGACCCTGGTCTGCCCGGGACCCGACCCGGGCAGCACCGACGTCGCCCCCGGCAGCACCGACGTCGCGCCGGGCGGCGCGGCCGCGCCGC
>CALMAD010000435.1 GCA_937859105.1 uncultured Propionibacteriaceae bacterium | reverse complement strand
GGGGCCGCCGCCCCCACCGGGGCCCACCTGACCGGCGTGCAGTCGGGCGGTGCGCAGGCGTCCGGCGGGCAGCCCCCCGTTCCGCCCTGGCAGGGCCCCAGCGAGGAGACACCGTGGTACGCGCGGGGCGAGCCGCGCGAGTCCGGACGCCCCCGGCGCCGGTCCGTCGCCGCGATCGTCCTGGTGGGGCTGAGCGGGCTGCTGGTCCTCGCGGTCGTGGTCAGTCTGTTCGGCCTCGCGCCCGGGCTGCTCCGCGGCCCCGACAGCTCGGCGGGGCCCGTCGCGACGCCGACGCAGCCCGACCCGGAGTGGACGGAGTTCCCGATCCCGCCGCAGCCCACCGCGCAGCCGTCGCTGACCATCCCGCCGGATTCGCCGGAGCCCGTCCAGACCAGCCCAGGCGCGAGCGCGCGGCCGGTCGCGTCCTGCCCGAACCTGCCGGCGTCCGGCACGACGATCGGCGACGGGCACGCCCGCGTGACGACGCCCGGGTCGTGGCAGGCGGGCGACCAGCCCGAATGGACCGGGTGCGGGGCCATGCGGTACCGCCCGCTCGGCGACACGTGGCAGACCGTCGTGATGGCCGGGTCGATCGAGGCCGACGAGGGCACGTCGGCGCAGCAGGTCGCGCTGGAGTTGTGGTCGTGGAACGCGCAGCGCAACTACGGGCTCGCGCCGGCGCGGGCGGTGCTGCAGCGCAGCCAGGCCATCACCGTGAACGGGGTTCCGGGGTGGCGGCTGGCGGGCCAGGTGCTCGTCGACGGCCAGCGGTACTCCGGCGACGACGTCACGGTCGTCGTGCTGCAGCCGAACGACCAGGAGAACAGCGGCGTCCTGACGGTGTCGGCGATCGGCGACGCGCGCAGCAAGGCCGAGTGCGACGGGATCTGGCGTTCGCTTCGGGTTTCGTAGCGTCCGCGGCCTGCGGTGGTCGCCGCTCAGGCCGAGCCGCGCGGCACGTTGAAGCCGACGTCGGCGGCGTCCGCGTAGGCGGTCGGCTCGTCGATGGCCTCGTTGAGCAGCGGCATGAGCGTCATCTTCGCCTCGTAGCCGTTGTAGGCGCGGCGGTACGAGCCGACGTCGGCCCAGCGGGTGACGAGCGCCCAGAGCTCGGGGTCGTCGACGTTCTTGCCGATCTCCGCCGACTCGCAGCCGGGGCGTCCGGCGAAGAAGTCGGCGGCGGCGCGGGCGCGGGCCTCGAAGTCGTCGGCGCGGTCGAGCGGCACGGCGAACCGGAGGATCACGAACATGCGCGCACGCTAGCAGGCCGGCCGGGGCGGCGTCCGGAGGCGCCTTGCACGCGCCCCCGGCGGGGGGTATACACGGCCCCATGACCTCGTCCACGGGCCGGCGGCACACACGGCAGCGCACCGCGGTCGCCGACGTGCTCGACGGGCTCGAGGAGTTCCGCACGGCGCAGGAGGTGCACGACCTGCTGCAGGGCCGCGGCGACGGGGTCGGCCTCGCGACCGTGTACCGCAACCTGCAGGCGATGGCGGACGCCGGGGAGGTCGACGTCGTCCGGACGCCGGACGGCCAGGCCGCCTACCGGCGGTGCGCCGAGCATCACCATCATCACCTCATCTGCCGCCGGTGCGGGCGGACGGTCGAGGTCGAGTTCCCCAACTTCGAAGACGTCGTGGCCGCGTTGGCAGGGCGGCACGGGTTCACGTCCGTCGACCACGAGGTCGAGCTGTACGGCCTGTGCGCGTCGTGCGCGGCGGCGTCCTGAGGTCGGCGTCCCCGGAGGCGGCAGGGTTCCCGACG
>CALMAD010000434.1 GCA_937859105.1 uncultured Propionibacteriaceae bacterium | reverse complement strand
CTGGGCCAGCAGGGGCTTCGGATCGTGCGGCGCGACCAGCACGAGCGCGCGGCCGGGCGTCAGCGAATCGATCGCGCCCAGGATCGCGGCGTGCCGGATCGCGTGCGGGATCGTGCGCGCGTCGAGCTCGGGCAGCGCCTCGTCGTGCTCGCCGCAGCCGCAGGCGGACTTCTCGGTCAGGGGGATCTCGGTGCTCATCAGGCTCCTCTCGGGTCGGCCCTCATTATTACACAGAAATCCGTAGAAAAAGCCGGGTCAGTGGCCGGCCGCCGGCTCCTCGCCGGGCGCCCGCACCACGATCACCGGGCACTTGGCGCGACGCAGGACCTCGCGGCTCGTCGAGCCGAAGAACAGCCCGGCCAGCCCGCCGCGCCCGCGCGAGCCGACGACCAGCAGCGACGCCCCCTCGGACGCCGACCCCAGCACGTCGGACGCCCGCCCGGGCACGAGCCGGCGCTCGATGCGCAGGTGGGGGTGCTCTTGGGCGTACGGCGAGATCAGCGCGTCCATCATCGACTCGAGCGTGCCGCCCATCGTCGCCTGGTCGACCGACCAGCCGACGAGCATGTCGGCCATCCACGGCCCGACATCCCACGCGTGGATCGCCTCGACGCCCACCCCGAGCGCGAGGGCCTCGTCGACCGCCACGCGGAGCGCCTCCACGGACGCCGGCGAGTCGTCCACGCCGACGACGACCGGGCCCCCGGCGGTGGCCTGCACCGCGTCCGTCACCACGGCGACGGGGCCGCGGGCCCGGGTCACCAGGGCGTCGGAGGTGCCCCCGACGGCCGGAATCGCGATCGGCATCGTGCTGCCGCGAGCGCCGACCACGACGAGGGCGGCGCTGTCGGTCGCGTCGGCGAGCGTGCTGATCGTGTCGCCCTCGTACAGCCGCGTCTCCACGACGAGGTCGGGGTGGGCCTGCGCGATGCGCGCCTTCTCGTCCGCCAGCTTCTGCTCGCCGCGGTCGTGCAGGTGCCGGCCGATGTCGGCGACGATCGCCGCGTCGTCGATACCGTTGCGCAAGAGCAGCGGGCCCGGGGGCACGACGAGCGTGACCAGCAGCGGGACGCCCGCCGCGTCTGCCCTCTTCGCGGCCCACTCGATGGCCGGGCCGGTGCGCGGGGACAGGTCGGTGCCGACCACGATGCGGCCGTGCGTCGGGGATTGCGGGGTATCGGACATGTCGGCCTCCTGGGTCGCAACGCTGCTGGAGGAATACGTGTCTTGAGTCTACGCCGGAGGGGCGGAAGCCGTCGTCCCTAGCCCCGCTGTGGCACCATGAGCGACATGACAGGTGAGCTCGGCCCGTTACCGGCGCCCGAGGGCGGTCGGCTGACACCAGCGCGCCGCCGGGTGCTGAGCGCCGTGATCGAGGCCCCGGGCACCCTGAACGACCTGGTGGACAGGCTCGGCGGGCACCCCAACACGACCCGCCAGCACCTGGAGGCCCTGGCCGCCGAGGGCTTGGTCGAGTCGGAGACCGTCGCCATCGAGGGGCCCGGGCGGCGTCCGCAGAGCTACACCGCGACGGGCGAAGGCGTCCGGGCATTGCGCGGGGAGGAGGGTCGCACTGAGTACCGCGAACTGGTGGGCGTCATCGCTCGCGACTTCGTCCAGCACGGCCACCCGGCCGAGCGGTCGTTCGAGATCGGACGCCGCTGGGGCAACGAGCGCGCGGCGCTCGTCGCGGCGTCCGGCGACCGGGATGCCGTCAAGGCGACGCTGACGACGCTGTTCGCCGAGCTGGGTTTTTCGCCGCGGGAGGCGCCCGACGGGCTGATCCGGCTGGAGACGTGCCCGATGCTCGACCTGGCGCGGGAGTACCCCCAGGTCATCTGCGAGATCCACCGTGGCCTGATCCAGGGCGTGCTCGACCACGTCCGTTCGCGCGAGCAGTTCGAGTTGCGGCCGTTCGCCGACCCGGGGGCGTGCCTGGTGGGGCTGGGAAGCTCCCGGCAGCCGGCCACGGCCTAGCCGACGGCCCGCGGTGCGCGGGGCCGCCGGGGGTGGGCTCAGCGGTTGAGTTCGGCGAGGATCGCGCCGACGAACCGGTCGACCGCGCCGGGCGCGTGCGACAGGTAGAGGTGCGGCTCGAAGACGTCGGCCTCCAGCACCAGGGCGTGCCCATGGTCGGAGCGGATGATGTCGAACCGCGCGTACAGCGGCGTCGCCGAGGCGGCGTCGATGCCGTGATCCAGCTGCACCTTCTCGATCGCGCGCAGGGCCGTCTCGCCGATGCCGAGCATCTCGTCGGACGCCGTGGCCGGCTCGGCGGGCATCGAGAAGTGCCCCTCCTTGAACCCGCCGCCCTGCTTCAGGATCGCACCGCGCTTGATCGCGTGGCTGAACTCGCCCGCGAAGTAGATGAGCGACAGCTCGCCCAACTCGTGCACCGTGCCGACGGCCGGCTGCACGATGACGTTCTTGCCGTCGGAGAGGATCAACTCGGCGAGCGCCACCGCGTGCGGGTCGTCGGCGGCGTACAGCCCGGTGTCGCGCACGCCGGCGGAGATGGCCGGCTTCACGACGACGTTGTGGTGGCGGTGGGACGCCAGCGCGGCCTTCGCCTCGTCGACCGTGCGGCAGAACGCGGAGCGCACGCACGGGACGCCGCGCGCCACCAGGTCTTCGGCGTAGCGCTTGTCGTAGTTCCACCGGATCAGGGCCGCGTTGTTGAGGATGCGGGCCTGCTGGCCCACGTCGTTCAGCCAGTCGAGGAAGTCGTCGGGACGCTCCGCGTAATCCCACGGCGACCGGATCACCAGCAGGTCGTAGGCCGCCCAGTCGTTCGGGTCGTTCCAGATCGGTGCGTCGACCTCGACCCCCGCGGCTGCGAGCGCATCGAGGAGGAGAGGGAGCTCCTCATCGCGTGCGTCGCCGAGGACCTCGGGATCAGCCGTAACGAGGCCGAGCTTTTTTGTCATGACGCCCATGGTGGCACGCTCGGAGGACGTTTCGGGAATCGCCCGGAGAGGCTCAGCCCCCCGCGAACGGCGGCAGGACGTCGACCGTGGCGTCCTTCGGGACGGCCGCGGCGGGATCACTCGTAGTCGCGCCGTTGATCAGCACCGAACACCGCTGCAGGACGCCGACGAGCTGCGGCCCGTGGGCTTTTTTCATCGTGGCCAGCAGGTCCCCGAGTGTCGCGGCGTCGACGTTCTCCGCGGACGTGCCCGCGGCCTCGGCCGCGGCGGCGAAATAGCGGACGTGGGGCATCAGGACTCCTTCGGCAGGCTGGCCCGGAGGCGGTCGGCGAGGGCGGCGACGTCGGCGTCCGGGTGGCCGCCGGCGGCCACCCCCAGGATAAACGCCCCCACGGGCGCCATCGGGCGCACCGAGCGGTGGGCGATGTCGGCGGTGAGCCCGAGGATCAGGTCTTCGTCGACGGAGGCCGGGTGGACGCCCGCGGCGGCGCTCGCGCGCTCGATGAAGGGACGCCAGGAGCTGCGGTCTTCGGTGCGGGGCATGCGGGCCTCCTCGGACGGGACGGCGAGTTGGGCGGCCGGACGCGAGCCGAGCCGGCGCCGCCAGGTGGAGACATCCTCCCACGTGTCGACGTCGCCGACGTCGGCCCGGCGCGGGCGGACGCCTTCCAGGCGCAGCGGGCTCAGCAGCCGTCGCATCGAGACGTCGTGGCCGGTACCGACGGCGTCCGCCGCCCGGGCGAGGGCGTCCGTGCGGTAGAGGCCGAGGAGCCACTGGAGGCGTCCGCCCTCGTCGAGCAGGCAGAGGCCGTCGGCCACCGCCGGGATCGCCGCGGCGAGCAGCTCCGCGACGGCCGCGGGGGCGTCCGGGAGGTCGACGGCCAGCAGCAGCGTCCAGGGGCTGGGCCGGGCGAGCGCCCGCAGGCCCGCGACGACGCCGGACGCCGGGCCCCCGCCCGGCGGGTCCTCGCGGGTGAGCAGGACGCCGTCCGGCACGGCGACGTCGCCAACGACGACGCGCGTGCGGGCGGCGCGGGCGGCGTCCAGGACGCCGGCGAGCAGGCGTCCGGAGCCGAGGTCGAGGTCGGCCTTGACGACCCCGCCGAGGCGCGAGCCGCGCCCGCCGGCGACGACGATCGCGTCGAAGGCGGGGGCGTGGGGCGCGGGGTCAGGCATCGCGGGTCCAGGTGCCGGAGCGTCCGCCCTCCTTGCGCTCCAGCCGGACGTGCGCGATGTGGGCGCCGCGGTCGCGACCCTTGACCATGTCGATGACGGCGAGCGCGGCCACGCTCGCGCTGGTGAGGGCCTCCATCTCGACGCCGGTGCGGTCGGCCGTCCGGACGGTCGCGGTGATCGCCACCCCGTCGTCGACGATCTCCAGATCGACGGACGCCCCGTGCACGCCGATCACGTGCGCCAGCGGCAGCAGCTCGGGGGTCTTCTTCGCGGCCGCGATGCCGGCGATGCGCGCCACGGCGAGGACGTCGCCCTTCGGCACGGCCCCGTCGCGCAGGGCGGCGACCGTCGCCGGCGCGCAGGCGACGAACGCGGACGCCGTCGCCGCGCGGACCGTGGGCGTCTTCGCGGTGACGTCGACCATGCGGGCGGCGCCGGAGGCGTCCAGGTGGGTGAACTCGGTCATGCGAGGCTCCTCACGGGCAGGATCACGCCGGGCTCGACGCGGTCGGTCTCGGCGGGCACGTCGGCCAGCGCGTCCGCGGCGGCGAACCCGGTGACCATGTGGGACGCCGACCCGCGCCGGTGCGCGGGCCTCGCCAGCAGGCGTCCGTCGGGGCCGGTGCGGAGCGCGACGGGGATGAACTGCCGGCGTCCGCGAGGCGAGGGCCAGCCCTCGCCGGCGATCGCGGTGCTCCACGGCCGGGGGGCGAGGGCGAGCATCCGCTCGAGGGCCGGCCGCACGAACAGCTCGTAGCTCACCATTGTCGAGAGCGGGTTGCCGGGCAGGCACAGCACGGGGACGCGGCGGCCACCCACGGCGAGCACCGCCCAGCCCTGCGGCTTGCCGGGCTGCATCTGCACGTGCCGGAACGCGGACTCGCCCTCGGCGAGCACGATCCGGACGACGTCGTAGTCGCCCACGCTCACCCCGCCCGTCAGGACGACCAGGTCGGCGTCGGCGGCCAGCCCCGCGAGGGCCGCGCGGAAGGCGTCCGGGTCGTCGGGGAGCGCGGCCGCGCGGCGCGCGTCGGCGCCGTCGCGGGCGGCGGCCGCCGCCAGGTAGAGCGCGTTGGATTCGTAGATCTGGCCCCGGCGCAGGTCGGACCCCGGCGCGACGAGCTCGTCGCCCGTCGCCGCGATCGCGACCCGCGGACGCCGGGCGACCGCGATCTCCCCGTGCCCGGCCCCCGCGACGGACGTCAGGGCGGCGGGGCCGAGGCGCGTGCCCGGGCCGAGGACGACGTCGCCGGCCGCCCGGTCCTCCCCGGCGCGCCGGATGTGGGCGCCCGGAGCCGGCACGGCGTTGATCGTGACCACGGGGCGTCCCTCGTCGGTCGCCTCGATCGGCACGACCGCGTCGGCCGCGCTCGGCAGCGGCGCGCCCGTCATGATGCGGATCGCGGCGCCGGGCGGCAGGTCGGGGTCGGCGTCGGAGCCGGCGGGGACGTCGGCCACCACCCGCAGGCGGGTGCCCTCGGCCAGGTCGGCGCGGCGGACCGCGTAGCCGTCCATCGCCGAGTTGTCGAAGGCGGGCACCGGGCCGCGGCTGGCGATCCCGTCGGCCAGGACGCGCCCGGCGGCGTCCGCCAGCGCGACGGTCTCCACGCCGAGGGGGCCCGCCGGGACGAGCGAGCAGACCTCCGCCAGGTACTGCTCGACGGACAGGGTGACGCGCGGCTCGGGCATCGGCTTCCTTCGGGTCGGGGCTCGCCCCAGCATGGCACGCCCGGCGCGCCACGCAGGCGGCGGGGGACCGGCGTCGCGCTCACCCAGTACATTTGGGGCCGCGAGCCCCGTGTCTGCGCCGGTCAACCGGCGGAAGGAAGGAAGCCGATGACGTCCCAGGCAGCCCCCGAGCCCCAGCCGCTCACGCCGCCTCCGGCGGCGCCGGGGGCGTCCCTCACGCTGGAGGCGCCCGAACCGCCCGCGACGGTGGTCGCGACCCAGGCGCCGAAGATGGCCCCGCCGGTCACGGCCGAGCAGAAGCCGGGGCTGGACGCGAAGGTGGACGCCTTCATGGCCGCCCTCACCGCGGAGCAGGCCAAGAGCCCCGAGTTCGAGGCGCAGGCGTCCGCGGTGCGGTCGATGGGGGATGCCGACATCCGCAAGGCGGCGGAGGCGTCCAACAAGCTGCTGGAGACGCCGGTGAACGAGGTCGAGCGCGGCGGCCTGTCGGACGCCTCGAAGGTCGGCGAGACCCTGCTCGACCTGCGCCGCACGATCGAGGATCTCGACCCGAGCCAGGCGGGGCCGCAGAGGAAGTTGCTCGGCTTCATCCCGATCGGGAAGAACGTGCGCGACTACTTCCGCAAGTACCAAAGCTCGCAGTCGCACCTCAACGGCATCCTGCACGCGCTGCGCCAGGGGCAAGACGAGCTGACCCGCGACAACGTCGCCCTCAACATGGAAAAGCAGAACCTGTGGGCGTCGATGAACCGGCTCAACCAGTACATCTACATCGCCGAGCAGCTCGACCAGCGGGTGTCGGCGTCCATCGCCGAGTTGAAGCTCACCGACGTCGCGAAGGCGGAGGCGATGGAGAAGGACGTGCTGTTCTACGTCCGGCAGAAGCATCAGGATCTGCTGACCCAGCTGGCCGTGAGCATCCAGGGCTACCTGGCGATCGACGTCATCATCAAGAACAACATCGAGCTCATCAAGGGCGTCGACCGGGCGTCCACGACGACGGTCTCGGCGCTGCGCACCGCGATCATCGTGAGCCAGGCGCTCGGCAACCAGAAGCTGGTGCTCGACCAGATCACGGCGCTGAACGAGACGACGTCCGGCATGATCGAGCGCACGTCGGAGATGCTGAAGGACAATTCGGCGCGCATCCAGGAGCAGGCGGCCGGCTCGACGATCCAGTTGGAGAGCCTGCAGAAGGCGTTCTCGAACGTCTACGACACCATGGACACCATCGACGCCTTCAAGCTGGAGGCGCTCAACACCATGAGCGCCACGATCGGGACGCTGGAGAACGAGGTCGCGAAAAGCCGCGAGTACCTCGACCGGGTGTCGAACTCGGAGGCCCGCATGCAGGCCGCGTCCCTCGACGTGGCCGAGCCGAAGAACCGATGACGTCGCGATGGGGTTCTGGGACTGGCTGACCGGGGCGGGAACGCCCGAGCGGGAGGACGCCGCCCCCGAGCCCCCGCGCGCCCCCACGGCCGGCGACATCGCGGACGCCCTGGAGAGGGCGGAGCGGATGGCCGCGCAAGGGCGGGCGCCGGCGCCCGTGACCTCCCGGGTCGCCCGGATCACCGCGACGGTGCGGCGGATCGTGCCGCGGATCGCGGCGTCCGGGGTGGAGAGCCGGGACGCCTACACCGTCGTCGCCACCGCGACCGACTACCTGCCCGAGGCGCTGAACGCCTACCTGCGGCTGCCGCGGGACTGGGCGGACACGCGTCCGGTGGAGGGCGGCAAGAGCTCGCTGCTGCTGCTCATCGACCAGCTGGACCTACTCGCCGCCACGATGTCCCGCATGGACGACGCCATCAACCGTCACGACGCGACGGCGCTCGTCGCGCACGGGCGGTTCCTCGACGAGCGGTTCGGCGTCCATCGGCAGCGGCCGGCGACGCTGGACGGCCAGCGTCCGGCCAGCACCAACCCGCTCGATCTGGAGGGCTGATGACGACCACGCTGCGCGCCGCCCTGGACGCCCTCGCGCGCGTCGCCGAGTCCGCCGGGCTCGACGCGGACGCCGCCCGGGCCGAGGGCGAGCAGTTGGCCGCCGCCGTCGCCGAGCCGGCGACGGGCGCGTTCGGCGCGTGGGCGTCCGAGCTGGGCCGGGACGCCGACGCCCAGGCGTTCTTCGCGGCGGCGTCCCGGGGGCGCCGCTACC
>CALMAD010000433.1 GCA_937859105.1 uncultured Propionibacteriaceae bacterium | reverse complement strand
GGAACGTCAACCGATCCAGCGTGACGAAGGCGGCCGGCTGGCCGGACGCGAACGTCACGTAGAGGGTGTGGCGTCCGGTCGTGGGCCCGACGTTGAACGGGACGTCGCGGACGGCGTCCCACCCGCCCGTGTTGGCGAGTGCGAGGTCACCGAGCACCGGCCCGGAGGGGCTGTCCAGGCGCACCTGGACCAGCCCCGAGACCCCGCCGGACGCCCCTGACGCCGCCCGCACGACGGCGTCCCGGGCGCCGCCGGCGCCGAAGTCCACCTCGTAGGACGCCCAGGAGCCGTTGCCGGCGGGGCCGAGGCGTCCGGACGCGACCGCGACCCCGTGCGTCCCGGACGCCGCCGCGGCCGGGATCCCGGCGAACGCGTCGTGCACGCTCGGCGCGGGTTGCCCCGAGGGCGCGGGCGCGGGCCCCGTCGACCCGGTGGGTGGCAGCTGCGAGCCGTCGGTCCGGAAGACGAGCGAGGTGAGCGCGGCGAAGGCACTCGGCTGGCCGGAGGTGAAGGTGACGTAGACGTCCTGGACGCCGGTCAACCCGCCGGCGACGTTGAACGGGACCACCTTGTCGGCGTCCCAGCCGCCGGTGTTCGCCAGGGCGAGGCTGCCGAGCACCCGTCCGGTGGGGGAGCCGGTGCGAACCTCGACGAGCCCCGACACCCCGCCGGCCGCCCCGGAGGCGACGCGCACGGCGGCGTCCGTGTAGCGCTTGGTGCCGAAGTCGGCCCGGAAGCGCACCCAGTCGCCGTTCTTCGCGGGCGCGAAGCGCGACCCCTGGACGCCGACCGTCCCGCCGGTCCGGTGGGCGACGGTGAGGCCCGCGAAGGCGTCCGCGGTGCCGCCCGGATGGTCGGTCGGCTGGGGGCTGGGCTCGGGCGCCGGCTCGGACGGCTGCGGGGCCGTGGGGGTCGGGCTCGGCGCGGGCGTCGTCGGGCCCGGATCGGTCGGCCCGGGCGTCGGTTCGGGCTCCGGCGGGGCGGGCAGGCTCGCCCCGTTGTCGGACGCCGCGGCCGCGTTGACGATCGCGTACAGGTACGAGCGGGTGTTCGCGTTGTCGATGTCGGCGTCGGTGAGCCGGCCGGCGAGCTCGCGGGCCCGCGCCTGGTCGCCGAGGGCGAGCAGCATGATGTTCCAGTCGATGAGGTGGCTGCGGCCGGCCACCTGCGGGTTCTGGGCCAGGACGGCGTCGAACAGCTCGGTGATGCGGGCCTTCCCGAGGCTCTTGAGGTAGCCGATCTGCGTCGGCCCGAGCGGGATGACCTGGATGCCGAGGATGTCGGAGGCGTCCGGCGACCACCACGTGCCGTAGTCGACCTTGCCCTGGAACATCATCGAGACGTGCGTCTTGGCGAACGCGCCGCGGCGGTACGGGTCGAACCAGTAGGCCTTCGCGGTGGCGGCCTCGTTGCTCATCATCCAGGACGCCTGCGCCGACATCGTCGACGCGCCGGACGCCCGCGCCCAGAGATCCAGGCCGGCCCACGCGTTCACGGCCTCGCTGGAGCTCTCCTGGTCGTTGCCGTCGAATCCGCCGCCCGTGCCGTTGGCCCAGGAGTGGCCGCGCCAGTCGTCGAAGGCGCGCCGCTTGATCGTCGTCGCGGTCTCGGTCGTGCTGGCGATGTCGGCCATGAGGGCGTCCGCGACCGGGCGGTAGCGGGACACGAGACTCGGGTCGTCGAGGCCGAGCATGCCGGCCGCGTAGAGGAAGTACCCGTAGTGGAAGTGGTGATCGTTCGCGTTCGTGCCGCTGCCGAAGCTCTCCTTCTGCCCGACGACGGTCTTGAGGGTCTCGTCGTAGGTGAAGCACTTGGTGGACTGGGTGCGGCAGCGGGAGGCGTCCAGCCAGAGGTTGAGCTGCCCCTCGATCGCCGCCTTCACCGTGCCGGCCTCACCGCTCATGCCGAGCTGCTTGGCGAGGCGGTACACGTTGACGGCGCGGAAGAGTTCCTTGCCGCCGAAGTAGGTGTCTTCTTCCTTGAATTGCGTGACCTTGCCGGCGTCCGCGCGGACGAGGCCGCGCAGTTCGCCGCGCTGCGCGTCGGTCAGCTTGGTGAGGTCGACGTCGCGGGCCGAGCCGAACGCCGGGACCGAGAAGGAGAAGCGGCTGCCGACGACCCCGGACGCCCACCCCGTCGGGTTCTCCCAGCGGCCCTTGAGGGTGGCCAGGCCGTAGTTCTGGTGCTCGACCTGGGTGAAGACCGTCGGACGGCCGCCGTCCGTCGCCAGCGTGAACGTCGTGGACGCCCGCCCGCCGGAGACGCCCCAGTCGACCTTCGTGCCGGTCAGGCGTACGGCGCCCGCGACGAGCGCCGCGACGTCGGACGCCGTCGCCCCCTTCGGCTCGCCGAACACGTGGAGCATCGCGCCCGCGGGGAGGGAGAACGTGCTCCCGGACAGGCTCGCGCCCGTGCCCACGACGTGCATGACCTGCCCGGTCGGGGCGGTCCACGTCCAGTGGTTCGGGCCGGCCTGCGTCAGCGGCCGGTTCGACGACACGGTGTGGGACGCCGCCGCCCGGTACTGCACGTACGGCCAGCCCTCCACGGCGGTGAGCGTGCCGAGGTCGCGATCGCCGGAGCGCCAGGTCAGGTCGGCCGAGATGTCGTCCACCCTGGCCAGGCGATAGTCGGACGCCCCCGCGGGTGCCAGCGCGATCGACTGCCCCTCGGTGTTCGGGGGGTCTCCGTTGCGCTCCCAGCCGGCGATGATCGCCTTGTCGCCGTAGTGCCACAGCTCGGGCACGGCGACGCCGAACGAGGTCGGCTTCGCCCGGAACGCGAGGCCGCCGCCCACCCACGTCGGGGCGGACAGCCCCTCGCGGTTGAAGACGGCGCCCGAGATCCACGAGTTCGTGGGCGGCAGGATGCCGGGGGCGATGCGCGGCGGCTGGGCCGGCGCGTACTGCGTGGCCCGCGTCGGCAGGACGTCGGCGGGCGTCCCCGCGGCCTGGGCCGGTGGGGCTTGCAGGGTGGGCAGAATCAGCGCCGCGGCGGCCGCGAGCGCGGCGATCCGGGGTGCGCGAGGGGAGTTGCGAAGCATGAGCCGGTGTTCCCTTTCCTCGTGTTTCTCGGGACGCACGGGGCGTCGCCAAGCATGGCGTTCGGGGAGGGGCCGGACGTCATCCTGGTGGCGATGGGAGCGCTCTCATCGCGCGCTCAATATACATCGGCAGATGCGAGAAAAGACATAGAAGACGACGCATAATCCCAAGTGAATAAGTGATTGTTGTCGTGACGAACACTAAAATTCGCTGATAAAGCGGAGGGTCGATGCCGACGGCAGGACGCCCCCCGCGCGGCCGAGGCTCGGCCGTGCGGG
>CALMAD010000432.1 GCA_937859105.1 uncultured Propionibacteriaceae bacterium | reverse complement strand
ACGCCCGCGCGGCGGCCCTCGCGGGCGCCGCGATCCTCGCCGACAGGGCCTGACGACCCGGACGTTGGAGTAGCCCCGGGCGTCCGGGCGGCTGGGGCGTGAGCGCCGCGCGGGCGTCCGGGCGGCTCAGGCGCCCGAGAAGTACGCGGCCAGGGCGTCCGCCAGCCAACCCGGATCCCGGACGCCGCACATCTCCCGCGCCGAATGCATGCTCAGCAGCGGGACGCCCACGTCGACGGTCACGATGCCGAGCCGCGTCGCGGTGATCGGCCCGATCGTCGACCCGCACGGCACGGCGTTGTTCGACACGAAGTCCTGCGTCGGGACGCCCGCCGCCTCGCACACGCGCCGCCACAGCGCCCCCGACACCGCGTCGGAGGTGTAGCGCTGGTTCGCGTTGATCTTCAGCAGCGGCCCGTGGTTCGGCAGCGGCCAGTGCTCAGGGTCGTGCAGCCGGGCGTAATTGGGGTGCACGGCGTGGCCGGCGTCCGCGGAGACGCAGCTCGATCGCGCCAGCGCGCGGAAGTAGTCGTCGCCCTCCAGCCCGAGCGACAGCGCGATGCGCGTCAGGACGCCCTCCAGCAGCGGCCCCGCGGCCCCCGAGCGGGACGCCGACCCGACCTCCTCGTGGTCGAAGCAGGCGAGCACGGAGACGTCCTCGGACTCGTCTGCCGCCAGCAGCGCGGCCAGGACGGCGTGCACGCTGGAGAGGTTGTCGAGGCGTCCGCAGGCGAGGAACTCCCCCGCGACCCCGAACACCGCGGGCTCCTCGGTGGCGTACGAGATCAGGTCGTGCCCGGCCACCTCCCCCGGGCCGAGGCCGGCCTCGGCGGCGATCAGGTCGAGGAGGTCGGCGTCCGGGTGGCCGACGCCGAGGACGGGCATCAGATGCTCCTGCCGGTCGAGGTGCAGGCTCTCGTTCACCGACCGGTCAAGGTGCGGCGCCACCTGCGGAATGCGTAGCCAAGGGCCAGTTCGTACCAGCACCTCGTCGCCGTCTCGGGTCACCAGGCGTCCGGCGAGGCCGATCTCGCGGTCAAGCCACGAGTTCGGCAGCGGGCCGCCGTAGACCTCCCAGCCGGCCTGCTGCCAGCCGGCGCGTCCGGTCGTCGGGTCGGGCTTCAGCTTGAAGCCCGGAGAGTCGGTGTGGGCGCCGACGATGCGGAAGCCGGGGGCGTCCCCCAGGCGATCGGGCACCCACCACGCGACCAGCGCGCCGTCCCGGACGACGTAGTGGCCGCCCGACGCATCGCTCCACGGGTCCTCTTCGCGCTGCTCGGCGAAGCCGGCGGCGTCGAGCCGCCGCGACGCCTCCGCCGCCGCGTGGTACGACGACGGCGAGGCGGAGACGAACGAGGCAAGGTCGGCGAGATGGGCGTTCACGTCGGGATTCATGACGGCCAGTCTGGCAGGGCGATTCCGTCGCGGCCTGGTGCGACGTAGGCTCGGCGCGATCGCGGCGTCCGAACGTGCGCACGAACTCAGGAGGCGGCCATGCCCCAGGACGAAAGCAGCAAGCCGAAGCCCCAGCGCGAGAACACGGCCCAGCCGTGGCGCACCGAAGGACTGCCGACCAAGCCGGACGCCCCCGGCGACAGCCGTCCGCCGCGGCCGCCGTGGTGGCGGCTGCTGGCGTGGGCCCTGGTCGTGTATTTGGCTTCGTTCCTGCTGTTCTCGATGCAGGACCTGACGAGCACGCCGACGACCGTCGCCTACACCGAGTTCCAGGCGCAGGTGCAGGCGCACAACGTCAAGGACATCTACGCCAAGGGCAACACCATCCAGGGGACGCTGAAGGACGCGCGGCAGGTTCCCGGCGAACCCGAGGGGCGCACCTATACCCAGTTCGCCACCGAGCGGCCCACCTTCGCGCA
>CALMAD010000431.1 GCA_937859105.1 uncultured Propionibacteriaceae bacterium | reverse complement strand
CCCCCGGCGGCGGCCAACGCCATGAGCGCGGCGATCCGAACGTCCTCGTCCGAATCCTCCACCGCCGAAACCAGCGCCGGGACGCCCTCGGCGTCGGCCCTCAGGCCGAGCGCCTCGGCGGCGTCCGCGCGCGCCTCGGACGACCGCTCCGGTGAGCGGAGGACCGCGGCGATCGGGCCGGCGGCGTCCCCGGGGATCAGCCCGAGCGCGGTCACCACGGACGCCCGCGTTCCGGCGTCCCCGCGGCCCAGCACCCCGGCGAGCGCGTCGATCGCGGCCGAGCCACCGAGGCGTCCGAGGCTTTGGGCGGCCTTGGTGACGACCCGCTCCGACGGGTCGGCGAGCAGTTCCGCCAGCGCGGGCGCCGCGGCGGGGTCGCGCAGCTTGCCGAGGACGTGGGCCATCTGCTCGCGGACGCCGGCGTCCGGGTCGGCGAGTTGCGCGACCGCCAGGGGAAGCACGTCGGGCCCACGCTGGACGATCGCCCACGTCGCGGCCTCCCGGACGCCGGGCTCGGGGTCGTGCCGCAGCACGTCGACGAGTTCGTCGATGGGGGCCGCGCCGGGGGCGTCCAGGACGGCGCGGAACCGGACGTGCGGCTCCCCGTGCCGGAGACGCTCGGTGAGGGCGATGCCGTCGAGCACCTCGTCCCAACCGGCGCCGGCGGCGTCCTGAAGGCTGCGGAGGCGCGCGAGCAGCTCGTTCTCGGCGGCGATCCGTGCCTCGACGGCGGCCACGTGACGCGCGAGCGCGTCGGCGGCGTCGAAGCCGGGATCGTCGAGCGCGCGCTCGATCTCGGGCAGGCTCATGCCCAACGATTTCAAGTGTTGGATGGCCAGCAGCCGCTCAAGATCGGCCGGGGAGTACAGGCGGTAGTCGCCGCCGGTGCGCCCGCTCGGCACGAGCAGGCCGCGTTCGTCGTAGTGGCGCAGGGTTCGGTGCGTGAGCCCGGTCCGCCGGACGACGTCGCCGATGCGCAGCCATTCCATGAGGGCAGGGTAGCGCTCCCCCCGTAAGGGGGATGTGTCCCCCTTACGGGGACATCAGGACGCCGACTAGGCTCTCAGCACGCGTTCCACTGGGCCGATGGAGCAGGCGCGGAACCTCGCCGCGGGGGGAACTCTTCGCCGGCCCAGTGGGACCACCTTGATCCGGCGCCGCCGCCGTCACCCACCCCGAAGCCATGGTTCGCGGATGAGCGTGGCCCTGCACGTGCCTCATCCGCGAACCGCAGCGCAGAATGCTCAGCCCGCCGACGGATGCGTCATGTCGACCGGCACCACCCAGGCGTCGAACTCCTCCGCCGTCAGGTTGCCCGACGCGATCGCCGCCTCCCGCAGGCTCGTGCCCTCATGGTGGGCCTTCTTCGCGATCGCGGCCGCCTTGTCGTAGCCGATGTGGCGGTTGAGCGCGGTGACCTGCATGAGGTTCGACTCGAGGTGCTCCTCGATCCGCTGCCGGTTCGGCTCGATGCCGACCGCGCAGTGCTCGGTGAAGCTGCGGCAGGTATCGGCCAGCAGCCGGATCGACTCCAGCACCGCGTGGGCCATGACCGGCTTGAACACGTTGAGCTGGAAGTTGCCCTGGCTACCGGCGAAGCCGACCGTCGCGTCGTTGCCGAAGACGCGGGTGGCGACCATCGTCATCGCCTCGCACTGCGTGGGGTTCACCTTGCCCGGCATGATCGAGCTGCCCGGCTCGTTCTCGGGGATCAGCAGTTCGCCGATGCCGTTGCGCGGGCCCGAGGCGTACCACCGGACATCGTTCGCGATCTTCATCAGCGCGTCGGCGAGCACGCGCAACTCGCCGCTGACCTCGACCAGCGAGTCGTGCGCCGACAGGGCGGCGAACAGGTTCGGGGCCTGCTCGAAGTGCAGCCCGGTCTGCTGGGAGATCTTCTCGGCGGCGAGGCGTCCGAAATCGGGATGGCTGTTGAGGCCGGTACCCACGGCCGTCCCGCCGATCGCGAGGCCGCGCGCTCGCTCGTCCGCGTGCCGAACGCCCTGCAGCGCGAAGTCGATCTGCGCCACCCACCCGGAGATGACCTGGCCGAGGGTGACGGGCGTCGCGTCCTGCAGGTGGGTGCGGCCGACCATGACGACGTCGGCGAACTCCTCCGCCTTCTTCGCCAGGACGTCGCGCAGCCCATCGACCGGCGCGTACAGCCGCTCGTTGAGCTCGACGACGACCGCGATGTGCATCGCCGTCGGGAACGTGTCGTTGCTGGACTGGCCGCGGTTCACGTGGTCGTTCGGGTGCACCGGATCCTTCGAACCGAGCGTGCCGCCGGCCAGCTCGATCGCCCGGTTGCTGATGACCTCGTTGGCGTTCATGTTCGACTGTGTGCCCGAGCCGGTCTGGAAGACGACCAGCGGGAACTGGTCGTCGAGCTTGCCCGAGATGACCTCGTCGGCGGCCTTCACGATGAGATCGGCCTTGTCGGCGGGCAGTTCGCCGAGCTCGGCGTTGGCCTGGGCGGCGCTCTTCTTGAGGACGCCGAGGGCCGAGATCATCGGGTGCCCCCACACAAAGGTGTCGCGGCCGATGTCGAAGTTCTGGATGCTCCGCTGGGTCTGTGCACCCCAGTAGACGTCGGAAGGCACCTCGATCGTGCCCATGCTGTCTTTCTCGATGCGGGTCGTCATGCCCCCAACGTACCTGGGGTGTCTTCTGGCCACGGGGCGTTTCTACCTGACGTTCTCCACACTGGAGTGTGGAGAACGTCAGGTAGAAACGCATACAGGGGCAGCAGAAACTCACACGGGACGCGGCGGCGTCCGACCGAACCGGGTGTTCGCGAGCACCGGCATCTTCTCGCGCGCCCGGACGACCGCCTCGGCGTCCAACTCCGCGATGAGCAACTCGGGCCCCGCCCCGGCCTCGGCGATGACGGCGCCCAGCGGGTCGGCCACCAGGCTGTGCCCGACGCCGAGCGGGGCGCGGCTGGCGTCCGGATCGCGCGGCTCGGCCTGCCCGCAGCCGACGACGTACACGGTCGCGTCCATCGCGCGGGCCCTGACGAGCGTCTGCCACTGCGTCCGCTTGTTCGGTCCGTTCGCCCAGGACGCGGGCACGAGCACGACCTGCGCGCCGGCGTCCGCGTAGTGCTTGAACAGCTCGGGGAAGCGCACGTCGTAGCAGATGGCGAGCCCGAAGGTCAGCCCGCCGATCTCGACGAGCACCGGCTCGTCGCCGGCGGTCACGTGGTCGGACTCAGCGAAGCCCTCCACGTCGAACAGGTGGATCTTGTCGTAGGACGCCTCCCCGCCCTGCCACGCGACGAAGAGCGTGTTCCGCGGGCGGTCCGGGTCGTCGGACGGCGTGAACATGCCCGCGGCGATGGTGATCCCGACCGTGGCGGCCAGCTCCCGCAGCCGCGTCGCGAACGGCCCGGACAGCGGCTCGGCGACGTCGGCCGCGCGGGTGGCGAAGCTGGCCATCATCGCCTCCGGGAAGACGACGAGGCGTGCCCCCGCGTCCTTCGCCCGCCGGACGTAGTCGGCGGCGAGCGTCAGGTTGGCGTCCGGGTCGGTGGTGCTCGTGAGCTGGGCGACGGCGATGCGCATGCCCCATCGCACCGCTGCGGACACCTGTCCGTCAAGCGTTCGCGGTAGTGGGACGCCGTCGCGGCCCTGCGCGGCCGGCGCCTGCCGCCCCACTCGCGAGACGGACTCCTCGCGACGGCATTGCGTCGAACCGATTGTTCACTAGGGTGAAGCCCGTGAGGACCATGCAAGACGGCGACGAGTTCATCCGCGCTGAGCGGGCGTCCGTCGTCCCAGAACTGCTCGTGACCGACCTCGAGCGCAGCGTCACCGCGTACACCGACGAGTTCGGGTTCGAGGTGGAGATCGCGCGCCCCGGCGTGGCGATCCTGCGCAACTCGGCGGGCGGCCAGCTCATCCTGGAGCAGTACGACTCCGAAGCGACGACGCCGACCGAGCTGCAGACCCCCTTCGGCCGCGGCGTCACGCTGTGGATCCGCGTCGAGCACCCCGGGCGCCTCTACCAGTCACTGCGCGGCGACAAGTACCCGATCGTCGTCCCGATGCAGGTGGCCGAATATACGGACGCCGACGGCGAGACCCAGTCGCGCAGCGAGTTTGTCATCGCGGACCCCGACGGCTACCTGCTCCGCTTCACCGACTGACGACGCCCGTCGGCACCCGTGACGCCGGGCCGTGACCGCGTCGCCCGAGCGGCGCGATGACGGTGGTGGACGCCTCGATTGGAGCGGGGGCGGGCACCTCAGGTACGCTGTCCGGCGGAGGATTCGCCTAGAGGCCTATGGCGCTCGGTTGGAAACCGGGTTGGGTTCACGCCCTCACGAGTTCGAATCTCGTATCCTCCGCCGCGAGAATCCCGCTCTGACTAGGGCGGGAATCTTCTTCTCGGGGATCGATGGAGCTCCATTGCACGATTCGTGCCCCGAGTGTGCCCCGAGTCTTCGTGGCATGTTCTCGCCCGAGCACTCGAGCGCCCGGACGCGGCCGTCGAGG
>CALMAD010000430.1 GCA_937859105.1 uncultured Propionibacteriaceae bacterium | reverse complement strand
GTCGGCGCGGAGCGGGCCCACCTCGCAGACCTGAACCTCACCTCGCAGACGAAAACCGACTGTGCGCGTGTTGTGGCACGCGCGAGGTCGGGAAACGTCGTCGACGTGGGATGAGTGTCTGCGAGGTGCCCTGGGCGCGCAGGTTCACACACGCACCCCACGCTGATCACAGGTCGCGCACAGGTTCGCGCCCGAGCCTGGGATCATGACAGCGACACTCCCAGACTCCACGCGGGCGCTCACCACGCCCACGCAGGACCCAGAGCCCGACACCCGGAGCCTCCCGCCGGTGATCACGGCGCCCCTGCCGCCTGCCGCGTCGATCCCGACGGTGTCGTCCTCCGGGTCGTCGGCGTCCTCGCGGCAGACCGCACCCGCGGCGTCCGGACGAACCGCCTACCGCGCCCAGGGACGCCGACGTGCCCTGGCGAAGGACGCCCTGACCGTCCTCGCGGTCGTGTCGTTCGCGCTGCCGCTCTCGTTCTTCCTCGCCGACGGCGGCTTCGCCCAACTGACCAGCGGGGTCGCCGGCTTCTACACCGGGCTCGGCATCGTCGCCGGGCTGGTCGCGACGGCGTCCATGGTGCTGATGCTGCTGCTGGCCGCACGCATCCCGGCCATCGACCGCGCGTTCGGCCAGGACCGCGCGGTCAAGCTGCACGCCGACCTCGGCCAGTGGACGTTCGGCGGCCTCCTGATGCACGGCGCCCTCCTGATGATCGGGTACGGCCTGTCCGACGGTCAGAGCCCGGTCGCCGAGTTCTTCGACCTGTTCGGCGGGACGCCCGACTTCGCGCTCGCGGTGGCGTCCGTCGTCGTCCTGACGGCCGTGGCCGTGTCGTCCGTCGTCGCCGTCAAGGCGAAGCTGCCGCACGAGGTGTGGCACGGCATCCACCTGCTGTCGTACGCGGCGGTCGCCCTGGCGATCCCGCACCAGTTCTCCATGGGTGGGCTCTTCGAGTCGGGCCCGGCGCGCGTCTACTGGGCCGCGATGTTCGTCGCGACCGGGTTCGCGCTGCTCACCTGGCGGATCTTCCTGCCGCTCTTCTCCAGCCTCGAGCACCAGCTCGTGGTCACCCACGTGACCCGCGAGGCCCCCGACGTCGTCAGCATCGAGATGACCGGACGCCGCCTCGCCGGCCTCTCCATCGACGCCGGCCAGTACTTCCACTGGCGGTTCCTGGCCCGCCGGTTGTGGTGGCACCAGCACCCGTTCTCGGTGTCCGCGCACCCGGCCGGCAACACCCTGCGCATCACGGTGTGCAACCTCGGCAACGGCACGGCCGCCCTCATGAACGTGCGCGTCGGCACCCGCGTCTTCTTCGAAGGGCCCTACGGCCTCTTCTCCGACTGCTCCCGGACGGCCGACGACGTCGTCATGGTGGGCGTCGGCATCGGCATCACGCCCGTGCGCGCCCTGCTCGAGGAGACCGAGTTCGCGCCCGGCCGCGCCACCGTCGTGCTGCGCGCCTCCGCCGACGAGGAGCTGTACCTCTGCCGCGAGATCGAAGCGCTCTGCCGCACCAAGGGTGCGCGGCTCGTCGTGCTCACCGGGCACCGCGGCCGGGACGCCGCCGGCCACGACCTCTGGACGCCCGCCGGCTACGAGCAGGTCCGCCTCGGCGACCTCGCGCCCGACATCGCCCGGGCGGACGTCTATATCTGCGGCCCCCAGGGTGCCGCCGACCTGATCATCGCGGACGCCCGCGCCGCCGGCGTCCCGGCCGACCGCATCCATCAAGAGCGGTTCGCGTGGTGAGCGCCCGAGCGATCGTCGCGTCCGCCGTCGCCGCGCTCGGCGTCCTCGGGCTCGGCTGGCAAGCCGGAACCGCGAACGGCCGGGCCGATGCGCCCGGGCAGCAGGCGTCCGGGGGAGTGGGGACGTCCGAGACCGCACCGACGCCCGGCCAGCGAAACTCCTCGACCGGCGGGACGGGCGGCTCGTCGGTGTCCGACTCCGCCGACCAGAACGCGGACGCCGACCAGAACGCGGACGCCGACCAGAACGCGGACGCCGACCAGAACGCGGACGAGGAGACCTCGGACCAGCAGGCCACCGACGAGGAGGCGGACGACACCGAGGGTCAGGGCCGGCATCGGGGTCCCCGCGGCCACGGCCCCTGGGACGAAGACGGCCCCGGCGGGGGTGCCGGTGAGGGGCCGTCCGGTTCGTCTGGTTCGTCTGGCTCGGGGGGATCGTCTGGTTCGTCCGGCACGGACGCCGGGTCCGGTTCCGGCTCGAGCGAACGCTCGGGTTCCACCAGCGGCTCGACGGGGCTCACGGTCCCGGCGAACGCGTCGGGCACGTTCACCGGCACGACCGAAACCCACCGCTACGGTTCCGTCCGGGTGACGGTCACGCTCGCGAACGGGACGATCACGAAACTGTCGGAGACCGTCCAAAGCGACGGCGACCATCACTCCGAGCGCATCAACGCTGATGCCGTACCCACCCTCAAGCAGGCGATTCTGGCGGCCAACGGCAAAGATGTCAGCGCGATCAGCGGCGCGACCTACACCACGGACGCCTACCTCCAGTCGCTGCAATCGGCGCTCGATCAGGCGACATAGGCGCGCTCCTTCGCCGTAGAAGTGGGCAGGTGACCCTCTTGGAGACATACTGTCGCCATGAGCGGTGTTGTCCTACGCGCGACCCGGTCGCCGGACGAAGGGCTCCCGCGGCTGGCGTCCGGCCTCGTCATGCTGTTGGGCCTGTCGGCCCTGCTGGACGCCGTGTACGGCGTTCTCGCCGCCCAGTATGTCGGGCTGGCGGGGGAGTTCTCCGGTGGGTCGGTGAGCGTGGCGGGCGAGCTGGCGGGAACGGCCTCCACGATCGATCTGCTCCGGACCGTCCGCGGCGTCACGCTCCTCTTCGCCTTCGGCTGCTGGCTCGTCTGGCAGCATCGGGTGGCGTCCGAGGGTCGGGTCGACCGCGCGATCTCGCGCCGGACGCCCGGCTGGCAGGTCGCGTCCTGGCTCATCCCCGGCGTGAACCTCACCGCCCCGCTCCGCGACCTGTGCGATCTGGGCCGCGCGCTCCCGCGGCCCGGTGACGCCGGGACGCACCAGGCCGAGCCCCCAGTTCGGGAGAGAGCAGGCCGGGCCCAATCCGACCGGACGCCGCCCGCCGTCGGCCCGCGGGCCCTCCGGGCCGGCTGGTGTTGCCTGCTGGTCGCCGTCGCCCTCGAACTGCTCGGCGAGGGGGCGGTCGCGCGCGCGAGCGGGACCGTTGTGGGTGCCGACCCGGACGCCGTCCTGACGCCGCTGCGCCACGGAGTCGCCCTCGTGGCCGCCGCCCAGGTGCCGGCCGTCGCCGCGCTGGTCGTGGGTGTCCTGGTCGTGAACGACCTGACCGCGCGGGCAACCGCGGTCTCGGCGCCTGTCCGTCGGGCCGTCGCCAGCCGGGTCTGACGCCGGCTCGCGCAGGCGAAACCCCCAGCCAGAGGACATCCGCCGCACAGAAACCCCACAGGATCAGGGCGGAAAGTGGACTCATCAAGCTCGAAGGGAAGAACTGATGAGTACCAAAGCCAAGCTGGCGTCCGCGGCGGCGTCCGTGGGCGTGCTGTTTCTCGGCTGGCAGGCGGGCACCGCCCACGGACAGACCGCGCTCACGCCGACCACGCCCACCACGACCACGACGACCTCCGGGGCGTCCGGAACGTCGGGGGGCTCGTCGTCCGGCACCTCGTCGTCCGGCACGTCTTCGTCCGGCACCTCATCGTCCAACTCGTCCACGAGCGGCGGGACGTCCGCGTCCACCAGCGCGTCCGGCACCTACACCGGCACGACCGAGACCCACCGGTACGGGTCGGTGACCGTCACCGTGACGCTCAGCAACGGCACCATCACGAACCTCAACGCCGACGTCGTCTCCGACGGTGAACACCGAAGCGAGAGCATCAATGCGGAGGCCGTCCCGATGTTGGAGAGCGAGATCAAGTCCGCGAACAGCGCCGGCGTCTCGACCGTCAGCGGCGCGACCTACACGACGACCGCCTACCTCGAGTCGCTGCAGTCGGCGCTCGACCAGGCCAAGTGATCCCGTGAACGCGACCTCCGAGATTTCGCGCACGCCGTCCCCCTCGGACGCCTTGCCTCACGACCCCGCGCCCGCCCTCACTCTCGCCGAGCCCTTCATCTTCGAGGCGATGGGCACGGTCGTCAGCGTCCGGGCGGTGGGCGGCGTCCCCGCGGCCGCGCGCCCTCACCTCCGGGACGCCTTCGAGACCCTCGAGGACCGCTTCAGCCTCTACCGGCCGGCGTCCGAGGCGTCCCAGGTCGCGAACCGGACGCTCACCCTGCGGCAGGCGTCCGACGAGTACCGCCGCGTCTACGACCTCGCGATCGACTGGCGCGCCGCGACCAGCGGCGCGTTCACCCCCCACCGCCCGGACGGTGCCGTCGACCTCTCGGGCATCGTCAAGGCGCTTGGCATCCAGGCCGCGGCCGCCGTGCTGGACGCCCACGGCGTCCACGACTACGTGCTGAACGCGGGCGGCGACGTCGTCGTGTCGGGCGCCCAGCCCGACGGACGCCCCTGGGTCGTCGGCATTGTCGATCCCGACGACCGGACGCGGCTGCTCAGCCAGTACTCCGCGCCGGTCCCCGTGTCGGACGCCGGCGGCGAACCCACCTCCGCCCCCACCCGGCGAGCCGTCGCGACGTCGGGCGTCGCCGAGCGCGGCGACCACGTCTGGCACCTCGGCTCCGACGACACGTTCTGCCAGGTCACCGTGGTGGCCGACGACATCGTCACGGCGGACGTCTTGGCCACGGCCGTCCTCGCCGGCGGCCCGGGGACGTTAGCCGAAGCCACGACGGGATGGCCGGGTCTCGAGGTGCTCGCGTGCGCCCCCGACGGACGCCGTTGGGCCACCCCCGCCTTCCGAGCCTGAGAAAGAGCATTAACTTCTTCTCAGGAGAAAGGGGTGTCGGCGTCCGCCTGTCGGGCCGACACGCCCGGAGTTGACGAACAATGTCATGCAAGCGAGAAAACAGCAGGTTGACTAGTGCAGACAACGTTCTCAGTCACCCTTGAGTAGGACTCGATCATCCCTAGGAACGACCAGGTTTGGACTTAAGTCCACTCCCTCGGTTGAGCAGGACTCTTGGTTTTTTCTTATAATGGGTCCATGCGTAACCCCAACGCCCTCGACGGGATGGTGCGGTGGCTCGCGGTGACGGCCGTGGGTGTCGTGCTGCTGCTCGTGCTGCCCCGGGAACTCCTCGGCACGCAGCCCCTGCGCCTCGGGCGGCTGGTCTTAGCGCCGTCGGCCCTCGTCGGGGGCGCCGTGCTCGTCGGCGGCTGGGTGTACGCCCTGGTGCACCTCGGGCTCCTGGCTCGGCGTTGGGCGCGTGACTGGGTGGCATCGCTGGCGGCGTCCGGCATCGTCGTGCTTCCGCCGTTCGCCGTCTGGGCCGGCTTGTCCGGCGGCCCGCATCTGGCGATGTGGCTGGGTTTCGCGGCCGGGGTGTCCTTCGTGGCCTGGGCTCTGCGCACTGATTGGCTCGCACGCCTGGTCGAGCGAAGCATGTCGGTCACCAGCCTGCCATGATGAGGGCATGACGGAAGAGCGCGAGATCCTGGAGTGGCAGCAGTTCGGGGACGCCTGCCGCGAACTCACTCAGAGCGTCGTCGACTCGGGTTTCGAGCCCGACATCGTGCTCTCCATCACCCGGGGCGGGCTGCTCCCCGCGGGGGTGATCTCCTACGCGCTCGACATCAAGAACGTGCACATCATCAACGTGGAGTTCTACACCGGCGTCGACGAGCGACTGCCCGAGCCGATCTTCCTGCCGCCGCTGCCGGCGACCAGCTATCTGGCCGAGCAGAAGATCCTGATCGTGGACGATGTCGCCGACACCGGCGAGACCCTCCGCATGGTGCGCGACTTCGCCGACCGCATCGCCCTGGAGAGCCGCGTCGCCGTGCTGTACGAGAAGCCGCGCTCGATCATCGCCTGCGACTACGTGTGGAAGCGCACCGACCGGTGGATCTCCTTCCCCTGGTCGTCGCAGCCCCCGCTCGTGAAGCGCTCGGCCGCCGTCAAGGACTGACCGCGCGGGGCGCGCCCGGGTAGGTTTCACCGCGAGCGCCCGACCCTGACTGGCGCGTTCTCAGTGGCC
>CALMAD010000429.1 GCA_937859105.1 uncultured Propionibacteriaceae bacterium | reverse complement strand
CCACCGGATCGAGCCGCACGCCGAGGGCAGCGGCATCCCGCGCGTGGAGGCCGTGGTCGCGGGCCGCACCGCGCCGGGGTCGCCGCTCATCTTCATCGTGAAGTACGTCGGGGGGCTTCTCGCCATCGGGTCGGGCTTGGCGCTCGGGCGCGAGGGCCCGTCGGTGCAGATGGGCGGCAACATCGGGATCATCGTCGGACGCCTGACCCGGCGGAAACTGTACGACCTGCGCATCCTCATCGCGGCGGGCGCGGCCGCCGGCCTGGCGACGGCCTTCAACGCGCCCATCGCGGGCGGCGTCTTCGTGCTCGAGGAGCTGGTCCGCCGGTTCGACCCGCGCACCACAACCGCGACGCTGCTGGCGTCGGCGGCCGGCTTCGGCAGCGCGAGCCTCGTGCTGGGCGGGACGACCGCGATCTTCCGGGTCGCCGGCCCCCTGGACGCCGCCGGCTTCCGCGACATCCCGGCCGTCGCCGTCGTCGGGCTGGTGACGGGGTTCCTTGGCGTCCTGTACAACCGGGCCGTCATGGCGGGTCAGCATTGGGTCGACACCAGCCGGCTGCCGCGCGAGCTACGGGCGGCGATCATCGGGGCGAGCGTCGGGGCGCTGGGTTTCTACGCGCCGACGCTGGTCGGCGGCGGGGACGGCCTCACCCAGGACGCGCTGCTCGCCTCCGGGACGCTCGGGGTGATCGCGGCCGTGCTCGCGCTGCGGTTCGTGTTGGGCGTCGTCTCGTACGCGGCGGCCACGCCGGGCGGCCTCTTCGCGCCGATGCTCGTGCTGGGCAGCCAGTTGGGTCTCATGGTCGGCCTCGTCGGACAGGCGATCGCCCCCGATTGGACGCCTCAGCCGGCCGCGCTCGCCCTCATCGGGATCGCCGCCTTCTTCACCGCCACCGTGCGCGCGCCCATCACCGGCATCGTGCTCGCGGTCGAGCTGACCGGGGTCACGAGCCAACTACCGGCGATGCTCGGCGCGTGCGCCCTCGCGATGGTGGTCGCGACCGTCTGCAAGAGCGAGCCCATCTACGACGCCCTCGCCGCGCGGGCGGCGCGGGCCGCGGCGGCGAACCGGCAGGAGACGGCGTCCGGCACAGCCGGGTGAGGGCAGCCGCTCGCGACGGCGTCCGGTTGTCGGCGGTCCGCGGAATCGCCGAGGGGTCTGCCTCGAACGGTCTGCGCTCGTTCGGCGTATCGCAGTTTCAGTGGTGAGTTTCCGGTGACACTCCTTCGGCACGTCGACCCTCTACCCGGTGTCACCGCCATCCACACCGTCAACGATCGGTCTCGGTGACCTGGAGGTTCCGACCAGCCCGTGGCCGGACGCTCGATGCAAGACCAGCGTGGCAGCGATCGCGGAGGTGACTTCGCCGCCGGCGATCGCGATCCAGATACCGGTGGTGCCCATCTCGTGCCCGAGGACGAGCACGAGGGGCAGCTTGATGGCGAGGAGGGTGCCGAGGGACAGCAGGTACGACGGCCGCGGTCGGCCGAGGGCCTGGAAGTAGGCGGAGACGAGCGGGGTCACCCCCGCGGCGGCGAAGCCGATGGCGATCAAGCGCAGCGCATCGACGGCGGTCGCCTGCACGTCTGGTTCGTCGACGAAGGCGGCCGGCGTTGTAGCCGACGATCGGCTGCATGCCTTGGCTGATGCCGAGCTGCGGCATGACGACGAAGGTCTGGATGCGGGCACAGATCGCGAACGCGGCCAGGGCTGTCGCGCCGCCGGACGCCGACAGGCTGGTGTTGACCGCCACGGCGAGGAGCGTGGCGCCGAACCCGGCGAGGAACGAGGGGGCGCCGATGCCGAGGAGGGGGCCGGCGACGGTCGCTCGCGGCCGCAAATCGTGCAGGCCGACGCGGTAGGGACGGTGACGCTGGAGGAAGAAGAACCACAGGCTCATGGCCGCCGATACGGCCTGCCCACCGACAGTGCCGAGGGCTGCTCCGCGGACGCCCAGGTCGAGCACGAAGATGAACAGCGGATCGAGAGTGATCTGCACCAGCACGGGAATGATCCACAGCATCGTCGAGAACCGCATCCTGCCCTCGGCTCGCACGAGGCTGGAGAACCCGGTGGACATGATCGCGCCAGCCAGGATGATCACCGCGTAGTCGCGTGCGTAGTCGAGGGTCGGCCCGTGCGCGCCGAGCATGCGCAGCAGCGGGTCCAGTGCGACGAGCCCGACGACGGTGGTGGTGATGGCCGCGGCCCAGAACACGGTGAAGGTGGTCCCGGCCGCTCGCCCCGCTCCGGCGGGGTCGCCCGCTCCGAGGCTGCGGGAGATGACCGAGGCGGCACCGACGCCGAGCGCGGTCGAGACCGCACCGAGAGCTAGGAGCAGGGGTGCGACGAGGTTCACCGCGGCCATCGCGGTGGCCCCGACCCCGCGGGCGACGAACCACGCGTTGGTGAGAGCGTAGATGCCGTAAACCCCGACCGACAGGGTGGTCTGGGAGCAGGCGTGCCACAGCAGCGGCCCGATCGGGCGGCTGCCGAGCTGATCGGTGTGCGTCGCGGTGGTGGTGCTCACGTCGTGGTCACTTGCTGCGCCCGAGCAGGCCCATCGCGATGTCGAACTGGTCGCGGGCCCACTGGTACTGCTGTGGGGTCTGCTGGCGGTAGGTTGTCTCCACGAGCATCACTGCGGCCAGCCACAGGGTGTACAGGTGGCGGCGGGTGCGCTCGGACTCGTCAAGCTGGGTGAGTCCGAAGCCCCGCATGAATGGCGCCGGGTCGGGGAAGACAGGCAGGTCGAGACCGGTCAGTCCGGCTTCCATGAGCGGGTCGCCGAACATGGCGCGCTCGTGGTCGATGATCGCGACGATGCGCCCATCGCGGATCATCGAGTTCTTCATCCACAGGTCGACCTCGATGAAGCGGGGCTCCGTGACGTCGTCCAGGACCCGCGCGTGGGCGCCCCACGTCTCACGCACGTCGTCGTACCTCCAGCCCAGGTCAACCGCAGCCTTCTCGCCGTCGGTGAGAACATCGTCAAACCACGAGGTCGCGGCCCCGTGCCACGTGGCGAAGCCCGGTCCCTCGAGCGGCCCGAAGTGCGGGCCGACGATGGCGTTCAACTCGCGGTTCACTGCCCCGAGGTGCTCGAAGCCAGCCTCGACGACCCGCGGTGACAGCTCGCCCGCCTCGGCGGCGATTCCGAAGCACGCGGCGTCGATGTACTCCATGAAGAAGGAGTCGGCGTTGATCAGCTCTCCGGTCAGGTCGGCGTGGTCCACCCGCGGGATGGGCACTCGCGACTCGCGTCGCACGAGGTCCATCGCGGCAAGCTCGTTGCGCATCAGGTGGTGCTCGCGACATCACGGCGACGTCGGACGGGGGCGCGATCTTGAGGGCGACCTGCGCGCCGTCGCGCAACCGGATCCGGTACAGGGCGTTGAAGAACCCGTACGACAGCTCCGTCGCGAAGTCCTCGCCTACGGGCACCTGGTCAGGGCCGT